>DASQBO010000458.1:0-3949 GCA_035635175.1 Casimicrobiaceae bacterium
ACGCGGAATACGCGCTCGCGCCGGGCAGGCCGCGGAAGCCGGCGACGCTCGCGATGCCGACGAGCGTCCCGCGCCGCGCCGCCCGCATCTCGGGCACGAAGGGTGCGAACGTGTGCACCATCCCGGTGACGTTGACGTCCAGGATCTCGCGGAACGCGGCCGCGTCCGCGGCGTGCTCGGTCAGCGTGCCGTGCGAGATGCCGGCGTTGGCGATGACGACGTCGGGAACGCCGAAGCGCTCGCTGAAATCGGCGGCCGCCCGGGCGAGCGCCGGCGCGTCGCGCACGTCGCCCTCGTAGACCGCGACGCGACCGGCCGGCCACTCCGCCGCCAGCGCGTCGAGCGCGCCGCGGCGACGTGCGAAGACTCCGACGCACGCGCCGCCCTCGCCCGCGTAATGGCGGGCGAGCGCCGCGCCGATGCCGCTCGAAGCGCCGGTGATGAAGACGTTCGCGGCGGGACCTCAGCCCTTCGGCCGCTCGGCGCGCGCCTTCACGATCAGCGCGTCCATCACCGGGAGCATCGCGGCGTGCGAGCCGATCTTCTCGGTCGACACGACGAACTTGCCGTCGATGATGATGAGCGGCACCGACTGGACGCCGTACGACTGCGCCATCTGCCGGGCACGGTTCATCTTGCCGGCAATCGCGAACGAGTTGTACATGTCCTCCACCTTCTTCCGGTCGAGGCCGTGCGACGCGGCCCATTCGAAGAACGTCTTCTCGTTCCACATCGCCGTGCCCTTGCCGTGGATCGCCGTGAACATCTCCGGCGACAGCCGGGCGTCCTCGCCCAGCGCCTCGAGCGTGTAGTACTCCTTCGCGAGCGGCACCCACCGGTCCTGGAAAATGACCGGGACCCGGCGGAACGCGACGTCCGCGGGCACCGTCTTGAGCCAGTTCTGCAGGATCGGCTCGAACTCGCCGCAGTGCGGGCAGCCGTAGGAGAAGAATTCGAGCACCTCGATCTTCTTGCCGGTCTCGACCGGCATCGCGTTCTTGAACCGGACGTACTCGCGGCCCTCCTGCGGCGCGGCGTTCTGCGCGGCGGCCGGTAGCGCGAGCGCGACCAGGAAGGCCGCGGCGAGGTGCGGCAGGCGTGCCGCCAGAGTGTGCAGCGATAGCATCGTTACGGTCTCCATCGTGGGCGGCCGGTGCGCCGCTTGGGTTCGATCCGACGTTGGTCAGGGCGTCCCGCGCGGGAGTTCCGCGCCGCCCGTCGGTGCCTTCAACGCTTCAGTACTTGATTACGGCGACGTCGAAGCCGCGCTTGCCGAGCTCGCCCTTGATGCGGTTCAGCTCGTCCGTGTTGTCGTAGGGGCCGAGGCGCACGCGATAGCGCGTGCCCTTGTCCGGAACCGACGCCGACTGCACCTCGGCCTCCCAGCCGGCGAGCGCGAGGCGCGCCTTCAGGTTCTCGGCCTCCGTCTCCTGGGCGAACGACCCGGCCTGGAGCCAGAAGCGCTCGGCGGACTTGGGCGCGCGCGCGGCTTCCGCGGGCGGACGCTCCTCGACCTTCGCCACCGCTTTATCGGGCGCCTTCTCGGGCGTGATCGCGCGCTCGACCGTTGCGCGGTCGGTGCCGGGCTTGTCGGCGGCCTTCGCGGGAACCTTCGGCTCCTCGATGCCGGGCAGGATCTTGTAGAAGTCGAAGCGCGGCTTGTCCGGCGCGCCCGGCTCCGCGCGCGAAGTCCGTGCGGGCTCGTGCGCCGCTTCCTTCCCCGGCGCCGCCGGCTGGTACGGATTGCCCGCCTTCATCACGTAGAACGCGACGGCCGCCGCCAGGACGATCCCGAGCGCGAGCCCGATGAAGAGGCCGAGCAGCGTGCCGCCCGCGCCGGAGCGGCGGGCCGGCGCGCGCGCACGGACTGCGGCGCTGCGCGGTTGCGGGCGAGGGCGGGAACTCATGCGAAGTCGGCGTTCCGATGAAGCTCACATCGCGTCGGGCGCGGCGAGGCCGAGCACGGCGAGGGCGTTGCGCAGGACCTGGCCGGTCGCCGCGACGAGCGCGAGGCGCGCGCGCCGGAGCTTGGGATCGTCGACCAGGAACCGCTCCGCATTATAGTAACTGTGGAATTCGGCGGCCAATTCCCTCAGGTACGTCGTGACGAGGTGCGGTGCGAGGTCGCGCGCGGCCGTCGCGAGCTCGACCGGCAGATCGGCGAGACGGCGCAAGAGCGCCTCCTCGTACGGGCTGCAGAGCGGCGAGAGGTCGGCGTCGGCCAGCAGCGACGCCGCCGCGGCGGGATCGATGCCCGCCTGCTTCATCACCGAGGCGACCCGCGCGTGCGCGTACTGCACGTAGTAGACGGGATTCTCCTCGGTCTGCGAGCGCGCAAGGTCGACGTCGAACGTGAATTCGGTGTCGGCCTTCCGCGTCACGAGGAAGAAGCGCACGGCGTCGCGCCCGACTTCGTCGATCAGGTCGCGCAGCGAGACGTAGCTGCCGGCGCGCTTGCTGATCTTCACCTCCTCGCCGCCCTTCATCACGGTGACCATCTTGTGCAGCACGTAGTCCGGGTAGCCCTGCGGGATGCCCATCGCGATCGCCTGCAGACCCGCGCGCACGCGCGTCACCGTGCTGTGGTGGTCGGAGCCCTGCACGTTGATCGCGCGTACGAAGCCGCGCTCCCACTTCGTGACGTGGTACGCGACGTCGGGCACGAAGTACGTGTAGCCGCCGTCGGACTTGCGCATCACGCGGTCCTTGTCGTCGCCGAAATCGCTGGTGCGAAGCCACAGCGCGCCGTCCTGCTCGAACGTCCGTCCCGACGCGAGGAGCCGCGCGACCGTGCCCTCCACGCGTCCCGACGTGTAGAGCGAGCTCTCGAGGTAGTAGTTGTCGAAGCGGACGCCGAACGCCTGCAGGTCGCGGTCCTGCTCCTTGCGCAATTCGGCTACGGCGAAGCGGCGGATCGACTCGATGTCGCCGAGATCGTGGCCGACCTCGTCGAGGTAGCGCTGCGCGAGCTCGCGGATGTACTCGCCGCGGTAGCCGTCCTCGGGAAAGGTCACGTGCTCGCCCAGGATCTCCTGCGCCCGCGCGCGGACCGAGATCGCGAGGTTCTGGATCTGCTGGCCCGCGTCGTTGTAGTAGAACTCGCGCGTCACGACCGCGCCCTGCCATTCGAGCAGCGTCGCGATCGCGTCGCCGAGCGCCGCCTGCCGGCCGTGGCCGACGTGCAGCGGCCCCGTCGGGTTCGCCGAGACGAACTCGACCATCACGCGCTCGCCCGCGCGTGCGTTCGAGCGGCCGTAGCGCTCGCGCTCCTCGAGGATCCGCGCGACGACGGCGGCGCGCCAGTCGGTCGTGAAGCGCGTTCTCGCCGAGCGCGGGGCGTACGGCCGGACGCGCGCGCTCGCGGGCGAGCGCGTCATGGTCGAGTTCGTCTCGGCGAACCCGACCGGGCCGCTGCACGTGGGCCACGGCCGGCAGGCGGCGCTCGGCGACGCGATCTCGTCGCTGCTCGAGTCGCAGGGCGCGTCGGTGACGCGCGAGTTCTACTACAACGACGCGGGCCAGCAGATCCAGAACCTCGCGATCTCGGTGCGCGCGCGCGCGAAGGAGATCCTGGGCGAGTCCGGCGAGTTCCCCGAGGACGGCTACCGCGGCGAGTACATCCGCGAGCTCGCGCAGCGCTACCTCGACGAGGTGGGGCACGACCTCCACGACATCGAGTCGATCCGCCGCTACGCGGTCGCGGAGCTGCGCAAGGAGCAGGACCGCGACCTGCAGGCGTTCGGCGTCCGCTTCGACAACTACTACCTCGAGAGCTCGCTCTACACCGACGGCCGCGTCGACGCGACGGTCGAGCGGCTCGCGTCGTCGGGGATGACCTACGAGAGCGAGGGGGCGCTGTGGCTGAAGACCACGGCGTTCGGCGACGACAAGGACCGCGTGATGCGGAAGTCGGACGGCGGCTACACGTACTTCGTGCCCGACGTCGCCT
>DASQBO010000459.1:0-6415 GCA_035635175.1 Casimicrobiaceae bacterium
GACGGCCCCTATCGCGACAAGAAGGCGTACGATCTCCTGATACAGAGCGAATCCGGCTTCCTGTCGATCACCGGCACGCCTGAGGCGCCGGCGAAGGCGGGCTGCTCGATCGCCGACATCGCCGCCGGCATGTACGCGTACACGAACATCCTCGCCGCCCTGCTCGACCGCGAGCGCACCGGGCGCGGCGCGGCGATCGACGTGTCGATGCTGGAAAGCATGGTCGAGTGGATGAGCTACCCGCTCTACTACGCCTTCGACGGCGCGGAGCCGCCGCCGAGGACGGGCGCCGCGCACGCGACGATCTACCCGTACGGACCCTTTCCCGCAGGCGACGGCAAAGTCGTGATGCTCGGGCTGCAGAACGAGCGCGAGTGGGCCGTGTTCTGCCGCGAAGTGCTGCTGCGCCCCGAGCTCGCGACCGACGAGCGCTTCTCGACGAACTCGAAGCGCAGCGCGGCGCGCGACGCGCTCCGCGAGCTCGTCGTCGAGGTCTTCCGGCCGCTGACGGCCGCGCAGGTGATCGACCGGCTGGACGCCGCCGGCATCGCCAACGCCCGGATGAACGACATGCGCGAAGTGCGCGCGCACCCGCAGCTCGCGGCGCGCAGGCGCTGGGTCGACGTCGATACGCCGGCCGGAAAGGTGCCCGCGCTCGTGCCGCCGGGCCTGCCGCCGTCGCCGGCGCCCCGGATGGATCCCGTGCCGGCGCTCGGCGCACAGACCAGGGCGATCCTGAGGGAGCTCGGGTACGACGACGCGGCGATCGAGCGCCTCGCCGCGGCGGAGGCGATCTGACGGCCATGCGCGACGCGAATCCCACGGCCCGGCTCGCGCGCTTCGCGAGCGCTCTCGCCTTCGGCGACATCCCCGTGCCGGTCGTCCGGCGCGCCGAGGACCTCCTCGTCGACTGGATCGGCTCCACGCTCGCCGGCAAGGGCGCGCGCGCGGTGGAGACGATCGAGCGGTTCGCGCGCCAGATGGGCCCGGCCGGCGGTCTCTCCGAGGTGCTGATCTCGCGCCGCTCGACGTCGCCGCTCTTCGCGGCGCTCGTCAACGGCGCCGCGTCGCACGTCGTCGAGCAGGACGACGTTCACAACGGCTCGGTGTTCCATCCCGGCGCCGTCGTGTTTCCGCCCGTGCTCGCGATCGCGCAGGCGACCGGCGCCTCGGGACGCGAGCTCGTCACCGCTGCCGTCGCCGGCTACGAAGTCGGGATCCGCGTCGGGGAGTTCCTCGGCCGCTCGCACTACAGGATCTTCCACACGACGGGGACCGCGGGCACGATCGCGGCCGCCGCCGCGGCGGCCCGCCTACTGCGCGTCGACGCGGCGCAAATGCAGCACGCGTTCGGCTCGGCCGGCACGCAGGCGGCCGGTTTGTGGGAATTCCTGCGCGACGCCGCGGACTCGAAGCAGCTGCACACCGCGAAGGCCGCGGCCGACGGCCTGCTCGCCGCCTACCTCGCCCGCGACGGGTTCACCGGCGCGAAGCGCATCCTCGAAGGGCCGCAGGGGATGGCAGCGGGGATGTCGACCGACGCCGATCCGGCGCGGCTCGTGGACCGGCTCGGAACGCGCTGGGCGCTCGCCGAGACGTCGTTCAAGTGGCACGCATCGTGCCGGCACACGCACCCGGCGGCCGACGCGCTGCTCGCCGTCGTCACCGAGCACGACCTCGCGCCCGACGACATCGAGCACGTTACGGCGCGCGTGCACCGCGCAGCGATCGACGTATTGGGTCCGGTGATCGATCCCGCGACCGTCCACCAGGCGAAGTTCTCGATGGGAACGGTGCTCGCGATCGCAGCGACCCACCGCCGTGCGGGCCTCGCGGAGTTCGAGCGGCACTTCCGCGATCCGGCGATCGTCGCGCTCCGCGACCGCGTGGAGATGGTGCACGACGACGAGGTCGAGGCGGCGTACCCGGCGCGCTGGGTCGGCAAGGTCGACGTCCTGACCCGGGACGGCCGCACGCTCTCGGCGCGCGTCGACGAGCCGCGCGGCGATCCCGGCAACACGCTCTCGCGCGACGAGGTCGTCGACAAGGCGATCCGTCTCGCGCAATGGAGCGGCGCTGCGACGGAAGCCGAGATGAGCGCGATCGCGGCCTGGGTCTTCGCGCTGACCGATTCGTCCACTGTCGGCCCCCTGTTTGCGGCGCGTGCCGAGCAGCGCGCCGACTTCGCGAAGGCGGGCGCATGAGCGCGGAGACGCCGTTCGGGTCCGCGCGGACGATCGCCGATTTCGACGCGCGCGCCGCCACCTGGGACGACGACCCGACGAAGGTCGAGCGCGCCCGGGCGATCGCCGCCGCCATCGCGCGCGCCGTCCCGCTCGCCCCCCCGATGTCCGCGCTCGAATACGGCGCGGGCACCGGCCTCCTCGGCTTCATGCTGCGCGATCGGCTGGGCGAGCTCACGCTCGCCGACGTCTCCGACGGAATGCTCGAAGTCGCTGCGCGCAAGATCGCGGCCTCTGGGGACGCGCGGATCCGTACCGTCAAGCTGGACCTGCTCGCCGGTCCGCCGCCGCCGGAACGCTACGACCTCGTGTTCTCGGCGATGACGCTGCACCACGTTCCGGACACCGCCGGCATCCTGCGCGCCTTCCGCTCGATCCTCCGCCCGGGAGGCTGGCTCTGCATCGCCGACCTCGACCGCGAGGACGGCAGCTTCCACGGCGCGGGCTTCGACGGGCACCTCGGCTTCGATCGCGCGGAGCTCGGCGCACAGGCCCGTGCGGCAGGCTTCGCGAGCGCGAGCTTCGACACCGCCTACGAGATGCAGAAGCCCGTGGCCGGCAGCATGCGCACGTTCCCGATCTTTCTCATGGTCGCACTCGCCGCCTGAGCGCCTCGAGGTGGCCGCCGAAGCGCTCACGCTCGCCATCGACCAGGGGACGCACGCGAGCCGCGCAGTCGTGCTCGACGGCCGTGGCAACGTGGTGTCCTCCGCGGAGCAGTCGATCGGATTGAGCCGGCCCCGGCCGGACTGGGCCGAGCAGGACGGCGACGAGATGGTCGCCTCGATCGTCGCCGCTGTCGACGAAGCACTCGCGGCGCTGGGCCCGCGACGCACGGACGTCGCGGCGGTCGGCCTCGCGAGCCAGCGCGCGAGCTGCACCTGCTGGGACCGCCGCGACGGACGGCCGCTCGCGCCCGTGTTCAGTTGGCAGGACCGCCGCGCGCACGCGTGGCTCCGCCAGTTCGAGGCGCGCAGCGACGACGTCCATCGCAGGACCGGTCTCTTCCTCTCGGCGCACTACGGCGCGAGCAAGCTCCGCTGGGCCCTCGATCACCTGCCGGCCGTGCGCGCGGCGCGCGAGGAAGGCACGCTCGCGTGGGGACCGCAGGCGAGCTTCCTCGTCTTTCGCCTGCTCGAGGAACATCCGCTCGCCGCCGATCCGCAATGCGCGGCCCGTACGCAGCTGTGGAACCTCGCGCTGCGCGACTGGGATCCCGAGCTCCTCGCGCTCTTCGGCCTCCCGTCGGGCTTCCTGCCCCGCAGCGTGCCGACGTGCTGCCGCTACGGTACGCTGGTGGCGGGCGACACCCGCGTTCCGCTCGTCGCGTTGAACGGCGACCAGTCGGCAGCGGTGTTCGCCTTCGGCTGGCCCGAGGAGGACTCGGCCTACGTCAACATCGGGACGAGCGCGTTCGTGCAGCGCGCGGTGACGCGCGACCCCGGCTACGTGCCGCGGCAGCTCGTCGGCATCATCCTCGACGACGGCAGCACGACGGTGTACACGATCGAGGGCAACGTCAACGGCGCCGGCACGGCCCTCGAGTGGCTCGCGCGCGAGCAGGGCGTGCCCGACGTCGTGCCGCTGCTCGCGCCCTGGCTCGAGCGCGACGGCGAGCCGCCCCTGTTCCTGAACGGCATCGCGGGGCTCGGCGGGCCGTTCTGGAAGCCGGACTTCGCGTCGCGCTTCGTCGGCGCGGGCGAGCCGTGGCTGCAGGCCGTCGCGGTCGTCGAGAGCATCGCGTTCCTGCTGCAGGCGAACCTCGACGAGATGGCGCGTTACGTGCCTCCGCCGAAGCGGATTCGCGTGAGCGGCGGCGTCTCGCGGCTCGACGGACTGTGCCGCCGGCTCGCGGCGGTCAGCGGACTGCCGGTGCACCGGCGCGAAGATCCGGAGGCGACCGCGCGCGGGATCGCGTATCTCGCCGCCGGCCGGCCGGCCGAGTGGAACCGCGGCGGCGACGAAGAGGTGTTCGCACCCCGCGCGGACGCGGCGCTCGCGGCGCGCTACCGCCGCTGGCGCGCGCTGATGGCGGAGGCAACGGGGATCTGACCTCGGCCTCCGCGCCGCCGCATCCCGCGATTGCCTCGTGGTCGGCCTCCGCGGCGGCTCGCGATTGCTCGCTCCCCCTTGGCGCATCGCCCCAAGGGCCCCGGCGAGCCGCTCGCGCCGCTAGATCTTCCGCTCGCGCCCTTCCCAGAACGGTGCGCGCATCTCGCGCTTCAGCGTCTTGCCCGCAGCGTTGCGCGGGAAGTCGTCCATCACGATCACCCGGTCGAGCCGCTGGTACTTCGCGGCGACGCGCGCGTTGATCCATTCCTTGAGCTCGTCGGCGCCTACGCTGCCGGGCGTGCGCAGCACGATCGCCGCGACCGGCGTCTCGCCCCATTTCTCGTGCGGGATCCCGAACACCGCGACCTCGAGCACGGCCGGGTGGCGCGCGGCGATCTCCTCGACGTCCTTCGGATAGACCTTGACGCCCCCGGTGTCGATCATGTCCTTCTTGCGGTCCACGAGGTAGAGGAAACCCTCCTCGTCGACGTAGCCCAGGTCCCCGCTCCAGAGCCAGCCGTCGCGCAGCGCCTCCGCCGTCTGCTCGGGCCGGTTGAAGTAGCCCGGCATCGTGATCGGGCCGCGGCCGACGATCTCGCCAACGGTGCCCTGCGGCGCCTCGCGACCGTCGTCGCCCACGATCCGCATCTCGTAGAACGGCGGCGGCACGCCGACGCTGCCCGCCTTGCGCTCGGCGTCGTCGCGGTCGAGGATCGTGACGAATCCCTCCGTCAGTCCGTAGAGCTCGTAGAACCGCCTCGGCAGGACGGCGTTCAGCCGGTCCTTGTGCTCCTTCATGAGCGGCGCGCCGAGCGAGAGCACCGTCTCGAGCGAGGTCAGCCGCGCCGGGTCGAACCCCTTCGCGTTCAGGATCGCGATGATCTGCGAGGGCACGAGCATCGTGTGCGTGACCCGCTCGCGCTCGACTGTGGCGATGAATGCCTCGGCGTCGAACGCGCGGTGCAGCACGTAGGTGGCGCCGACCATGAACGAAGGGAACATCGTCACCATCGCGCCGTTGAAGACGATCGCGCCCGCATGCAGGACGACCGACTCGGGCGCCATCCGCCACGCGTTCGCCATCATCGTCGCGTACATCGCCCGGATGAAGTGCGTGTGCTGGATTCCCTTCGGCAGGCCGGTCGTGCCCGACGTGTACATGAGCGTGAGGAGGTCGCCCGCTTCGACGTGCGCGACGGGCGCCGCGGCGCTCGCCTCCCCGTGCAGGAAGCCGTAGGCGCGGTAGCCGGCAGCCTCGTCGTCGCGCGCCGCGTCGACCAGCACCCACGCGGGGGTGAACGGCAGCCGCCGCACGACGTCGTCCAGCACTGGCCGCTGGTCCGACGACGCGAGCACGACCTTGGGCGGCGCGTCGGTGAGGAGCGACGCGAGGCCGGTGGCCGTGAGCAGCGGCGACAGCGGCACCGCCGCGGCGCCGAGCTTGGCACACGCCCAGTAGGTCGCGAGCAGCTCGAGCGAATTGCCTAGGACCGTCGCCACGCGGTCGCCGCGCCCGACGCCGAGACCCGCGAGCGCATTGGCCCAGCGGTTCACGTAGGCGTCGAACTCGCGCCACGTGAGCCGGATCTCGTGCGCGTCCTTGTCACGGCCGGCGGCGACGACCGCCGTGTGCCGCGGGCGATAGCGGGCGTGCCGCGCGGGCAGCGATCCGAGCACGAGGCTGTTGAATGCGATCGGCGTCTCCATGATCTCCCTCGCGTCAAAGGCGGTGCCGCCGGTCCGCGAGCGCGAACCCGGGCCAGCGAATCGCGTCGGACCTCGCGAGCGCGAGCACCTTGAAGAGCTCGCCCATTTCGGCCGGCGACAGGAGCTTCTGCACAGGCGCCGCCGCCTTCAGGTACGCGGCGGAGCCGGGCGCGCCGACCGCCGCGAGCGCGTCGAGAATCCCGCAGCCCATGAGGAACGGCGCCTGCGCCGCGAACCCCGCAACCGCGAGGCCCGCGCGCTCGCCCGCCGCCGCGACCGCGCTGAAATCGACGTGAGCCGTGAGGTCGGTGAGGCCCGGCCAGAGGAACGGATCGTCGTGCGCGCGGTGGCGGTAATGACCCATGAGCGTTCCGCGATCGCGCTGCGGATGGTAATACTCGGCCGCGGGAAAG
>DASQBO010000460.1:0-2265 GCA_035635175.1 Casimicrobiaceae bacterium
GGCGCCGATCTCGCTCCAGAGCTTGCGCTTCAGGCTGCCGAAGAACGTGGCCTTCCGCTTCTTCGGCGGAATGTCGCGGATCGCCTTCTGCAGCGCGAACACCGACTGCGGGCGCTCGAGGGGGTCGAGCCGCAGGCACCAGTCGATCACCTCGAGGACGTTGTCCGAGTACTGGCCGGCCCAGATCTTCTTCGCCGACACGAGGTGATCCTCCGACAGCCTCGCGTCTGCCGCCTGCGGCGCGAACGCGGCGAGGCACGCGAACATGCTCGCCCCGACGCCGTAGACGTCCGTCCACGGGCCGAGCCGGTCGGGCTCGCGGTACTGCTCGGGCGCGGCGAAGCCGGGCGTGTACATCGGCGCGAGCTTCGGGCGGTTGGTCGTGAGCGTCTGCCGCGCGGCGCCGAAGTCGAGCAGCACGGGGCTGCCATCGGTGCGCAGGTAGATGTTCGCCGGCTTGATGTCGAGGTGCAGGAGCTTGTGCGTGTGCACCTCGCGCAGGCCGTTCAGGAGGTGCATGAATACGTGGCGGACGAGCCGCTCCGACATCTGGTCCTGCCGCATCTGGATCTGCTGCTGCAGCGTGCGGCCGCGCTCGTAGCGCATCACCATGTAGACCGTCTCGTTCGCGCGGAAGAAGTTCAGCACGCGCACGACGTTCGGATGGTTGATCTTCGCGAGTGCGCGCCCCTCCTCGAAGAAGCACTTCATGCCGTAGCGGAACGACGTCAGGTTCTCGGCCGAGGACGCGCGCACGATGTCGCCCTCGGTGCGCAGCACGAGCGAGGACGGCAGGTACTCCTTGATGGCGACGGGAGCGCCCGTCTCGTCGAACGCGCGATAGACGATCGAGAACCCGCCGCGGCTGATCTGCCGGTCGATCCGGTAGTTCAGCAGCTGGTAGCCCCCGGTGAGGGCCTGGTTCGTGACAGCCATGGGCGCAGAGGTCAGGAGTATCCGTCAACACCGCTCGCAATTCGTGTGCCAGCGGGGCCGCGCGCGCTTGCGCGGCAGGGGGATAACGCATACATTCTCGGCAACCCGAAGGCGAAAGTATAGCCAGAAAACGTGCATAAAGCTGCGCAAAACGGCCCATGATTCTCAGCATGACCGGCTTCGCGGCGGTTGCCGCGGAACTGCCCGGCGTCTCCCTGACGGTCGACCTGCGCAGCGTCAACCACCGCTACTTCGACCTTTCGATCCGCCTCCCCGACGAGCTTCGGGCCCAGGAATCCGCGTTGCGGGAACGGATTGCCGCCGAACTCAGGCGCGGCAAGGTCGAATGCCGGATTTCGCTCGTACGGACGACACCGGGCGCCGCGACCCTCGCGGTCTCGGTCGAGCGCGTCGAGCAGGTCGCCAGGGCGGCCGCCGACGTGCAGCGGCACGCGCCGGGCGCCGCTCCGCTGGGCGTTGCCGAGATCCTGCGCTGGCCGGGCGTGCTGGCCGAGCCCACGGTCGCGCCGGACACGCTGGCGGCGCTCGCGCAGGAACAGCTCGGCCGTGCGCTCGCGGAGCTCGCGGCCTCGCGCGCCCGCGAAGGCGCGAAGCTCGCGGCGGCGCTCGAGGAGCGCTGCACCGCGATCGAGGCGCAGGTCGCGCGGGTCGCGCCACGGATCCCGGCGCTGCACGCCGCCTACATGGAGAAGCTCGGCGCGCGGCTGCGCGAGGCGGGGCTCGATCCGGACCACGAGCGGCTGAAGCAGGAGCTCGCGCTGTTCGCGACCAAGATCGACGTCGCCGAGGAAGTGCAGCGCCTCGCGACCCACGTGGCCGAGGTACGGCGCGTGCTGTCGGTCGGCGGCAGCGCAGGCAAGCGCCTCGACTTCCTGATGCAGGAGTTGCACCGCGAAGCGAACACGCTCGGCTCGAAGTCGGTCGACGCCGAGCTCTCGCAGGCGTCGCTCGAGCTCAAGGTCCTGATCGAGCAGATGCGCGAGCAGGTGCAGAATGTCGAGTAGCGGCTCGCCGGTTCGGCCTCCGAACCGTTGGCGCGGATCGCTGCGCCAAGGGGTCGGCCTCCGAA
Organism: Casimicrobiaceae bacterium; assembly: GCA_035635175.1. Classification (GTDB taxonomy): domain Bacteria; phylum Pseudomonadota; class Gammaproteobacteria; order Burkholderiales; family Casimicrobiaceae; genus CAIWHR01. The sequence continues at coordinate 2,027 of DASQBO010000460.1, forward strand.
CGCGCTCCCCACCGCTCGCATCCCCAAACAAGTTGGGGCCCCTGCTCGCCGGTCGCGCGTTCCCCCCGGCGCGAAGCGCCAAGGGGGAGCGAGCAATCGCGAGTCGCCGCATGCGGCCGACGGATCGGCATAACGGACCAACATGGCCGCGCGGAGGCCGCGACGCGGGCGGCATCGACGCGCGTGACTAACGCTCCGACTCCCCTTCCGACCAAGGCGCCCCCCGCCTCGGGCTGCCT
>DASQBO010000461.1:0-2242 GCA_035635175.1 Casimicrobiaceae bacterium
CGCCACCGCCAAGTTCGACGAGGCCGTGGACGTCGCCGTGAACCTCGGCATCGACGCGTCGAAGTCCGACCAGCAGGTGCGCGGCTCGACCGTGCTGCCGCACGGCACGGGCAAGACGGTGCGCGTCGCCGTGTTCACCTCCGGCAAGAACGCCGACGCCGCGCGTGAAGCCGGCGCCGACATCGTCGGCCTCGAGGACCTCGCCGAGAAGGTGAAGGCCGGCGAGCTCAACTTCGACGTGGTCGTGGCGAGCCCGGACGCGATGCGCGTCGTCGGCCAGCTCGGCCAGATCCTCGGCCCCCGCGGCCTGATGCCGAACCCGAAGGTCGGCACGGTGACGCCGGACGTCGCGGGTGCGGTGCGCAATGCCAAGGCCGGCCAGGTCCGCTTCCGCGCGGACAAGGCGGGCGTGATCCACTGCACCATCGGCAAGGCCAGCTTCGACGTGCAGAAGCTGCACGAGAACCTGCATGCGCTGCTCGCCGACCTGCAGAAGGCCAAGCCGGCGGCCGCGAAGGGTGTCTATCTCAAGCGCATTTCGGTGTCCTCGACCATGGGCCCCGGGGTGCAGGTGGATCAGTCGAGCCTGAGCGCGTAAGCGCGGGCTCGCGAACGATTTGATGCAGGGCCGGTTCGGGCCGAGCGGCACCCGCCACGGGTGGCGCGAAGCCAGGGCCGGTCATCATCGAAGACCGCAGGCGGGGAGCCGATCCCCTTAATGGTCGCCTGCGCAGATGGTGGTACCCGAGTCAGTGTCTCACTGCCTTTAGGTCCCGCCCTCTAAAAGGGTGAACGCTCACGGACGGGCGTTTTGTTTGGAAGATCTTCAGGCCAGGAGGAACACATGGCGCTCAGACTGGAAGACAAGCAGGCGCTGGTCGCCGAGGTGAACGAGGTTGCGGCCCGCGCGCATTCCGTCGTCGCCGCGGAGTACCGGGGGCTGACGGTCGCGAAGCTCACCGAGCTGCGTGCCAAGGCCCGTGCCTCCCGCGTCTACATGAGAGTGGTGAAGAACACGCTCGCCCGCCGCGCGGTCGCCGGCACTCAGTTCGAGTGCGTCGGCGCCCAGCTCAAGGGCCCGCTGATCCTCGCCTTCTCTGAGGACGATCCGGGGGCGGCTGCCCGCCTGATCAAGGCTTTCGCGAAGGACAACGTCCAGCTCGTCCCGACCCTCGTGTCGCTCGGCGGGAAGGTGCTGTCGGCGAAGGACCTCGAGAAGGTGGCGGACCTGCCCACGAAGGAGCAGGCGCTCGCGCAGCTCATGGGTGTGCTCAAGGCGCCCATCAGCAAGTTCGTGCGCACGGTCGCCGAGCCTCACGCGAAGCTCGTGCGGACGATCGCCGCCGTCAAGGACCAGAAGGCCGCCGCCTAAGCGGCTGCCCTGTTCGACATCGGGTATCAATCAACACTTTTTTCAGGAGTCACGACAATGGCTGCCAGCAAGGAAGAGATCCTCGACGCAATCTCCAACATGACCGTGATGGAGATCGTCGACCTCGTGAAGATGATGGAAGACAAGTTCGGCGTCACCGCCGCGGCCCCGGTCGCGATGGTCGCCGCCGGCGGCGCCGCTGCTGCGGCCGCCCCGGCCGCCGAGGAGCAGACGGAGTTCACCGTCACCATGACCAGCTTCGGCGCGAACAAGGTCGGCGTCATCAAGGTGATCCGCGAGATCACCGGCCTCGGCCTCAAGGAAGCGAAGGACCTCGTCGAGGGCGTGCCCTCGGTGGTCAAGGAGAGCATTCCGAAGGCCGACGCCGACGGCATCAAGAAGAAGCTCGAAGAGGCCGGCGCAGCTGCGGAGATCAAGTAACCGCGATGCGCGGGCTTCGTGCCCGTGGCAACGGTGGGCCGGCTGGCGGGGTATCCCGCCGGCCGGCTCGCCCGTCCCTGATCGTTTATTGGCGTCGAGCTGACCTGGCCGCGCGCGCGGCCGTGTAGAGGGTGATCGCAATGGCATATTCCTTCACCGAGAAGAAGCGTATCCGCAAGGATTTCGGCAAGCGGTCGAGCATCCTCGAGGTGCCGTACCTGCTCGCCATCCAGCTCGACTCCTACCGCAAGTTCCTGCAGGCGGACGCCGCCGAGGACCGCCGCGAGGACATCGGCCTGCACGCGGCGTTCCGCAGCGTGTTCCCGATCGTGAGCTACTCCGGCAACGCGATCCTCGAGTACGTGAGCTACCGCCTCGGCGAGCCCGTGTTCGACGTGAAGGAGTGCCAGCTCCGCGGCCTCACCTACG
>DASQBO010000462.1:0-6279 GCA_035635175.1 Casimicrobiaceae bacterium
GAGCTCCGGACGCCGCTCACCGCGGTCCACCTGCAGGCGCAGCTCGCGGAGCGCGCGCCCGACGACGCGGCACGGGGCGCCGCACTCGCCGAGCTCCGCGCGGGCGTGACGCGCGCGACCCACCTCGTCGAGCAGATGCTCACGCTCGCGCGCGAGGAGCCGGGCGTCGCCGAGCGCAGCTTCGCCCCGGTCAACCTGACCGATCTCGCGCGCAGCGTCGTGGGAGGGCACGCGGCGATCGCCGCCGCCCGCGGCGTCGATCTAGGCATGGCGGGCGCGGCGGCGGATGCGCCGGGCTTGCCGATCTTCGTCGACGGCGACGCGACCGGACTCCGCGCGCTCGTGTCGAACCTCGTCGACAACGCGATCCGTTATACGCCGTCGGGCGGCCGCGTCGACGTCACCGTGGAACGCGACGGCGCCGACGCGGTGTTCACGGTGCGCGACGCGGGGCCGGGCATCCCGGCCGGGGAACGAGCGCGCGTATTCGACCGCTTCTACCGCGCGCCGCCGCCCGGCGCCGCGGACGTACCGGGCAGCGGCCTCGGGCTCGCCATCGTCAAGCGCATCGCCGAGCGCCACGACGCGACGATCGAGCTCGGGCCGGGGATCGCAGGCCCGGCGGGCGACGGTCTGACGGTGACGGTGCGCTTTCCCCCGGCGTCGGGTTGATCTGCGGAGGCGGCAGCTGCTTGCGTCGAGTGTCGCTCGCTACGCCGCGGCGGCGTCGAGCGCCTGCCGGATTGCCAGTGCGAGCCCCTCGAGCGTGTACGGCTTCACGAGGAGGTGCCGCTCGAGATCGAGCCCGTTGTGCTGGCGGATCGCGCTCGGGGTGTAACCCGATGCGAACACGACGGGCAGCGCGGCGAGCCGCGCGCGCACGGTCTCCGCGAGCGCGTGGCCGCTCATCGTCCCGGGAAGGACGACGTCCGTGAACAGGAGATCCACCCGCGGGCGCGGGCTCCGTTCGAGCAGGCACAGCGCCGCCCCGGCGTCCGCCGCCTCCAGCACGCGGTAGCCTAGGCGTTCGAGCGCGGAGGCCGCGAAAGTGCGGACGTCCTCGTTGTCCTCGACGACGAGGATCGTCTCGCCGTCGCGCGACGGCGGAATCGCGACCGCGCCGGCGGCGGCGTCGGCGTCCGCAGCGGCCGCCGTCGCCTCGCCGCGCGGGAGGTAGATCTTGACCGTCGTGCCGCACCCGACCTCGCTGTAGATCCGGATGTGGCCTCCCGACTGCCGCACGAAGCCGAACACCATCGACAGCCCGAGTCCGGACCCTTCGCCGCTCGCCTTGGTGCTGAAGAACGGCTCGAAGACACGCGAGAGGAGTTCCTTCGGAATCCCGCACCCGGTGTCGCTCACCGCGAGCATCACGTAGGGCCCCGCCGCGACGCCCTCGCCTGCGGAGGCCGGAAGCTCGACGTTCGCGGTCTCGAGGAGGAGGCGGCCACCGTTGGGCATCGCGTGGCGCGCGTTGACGACGAGGTTCAGGAGGGCACTCTCGAGCTGGTTCGCGTCGGCGAACGCCGGCCATGGCCCTTGGTGGAGCGAGGTGGAAACGGCGATCGTCTCGCCCAGCGTGCGACGGATCATGTCGGTCATGCCGCCGATCAGCGCGTTCGCGTCGACCACCGTCGGCGCGAGCGTCTGCTTGCGTCCGAACGCGAGCAGCCGCTGCACGAGCTGCTGCGCGCTCGCCGACGAGCGGTGCGCGCGCTCGAGCGCGTCCAGCAGCCGCTGGTGCGCGGCGCCGCGGTCGAACGAAGCCGGATCCTGCTTGAGCGCGAGCCGCGCGATCTCGAGGTTGCCGAGAATCACCTGCAGGATGTTGTTGAAGTCGTGCGCGATCCCGCCGGTCAGCTGGCCCACGGCCTCCATCTTCTGCGCCTGGTGGTAGCGGGCCTCGGCCTCCATCCGCCGCTCGGCCTCCGCGGCGAGCGCCGCGGTACGCTCGCGGACGCGGTCCTCGAGCGCGAGGTTCATCCGCTCGAGCTCTTCCTTGGCCGCGGCGAGCGCGGCTTCCGCGGCCTTGCGCTCGGTGATGTCGAGGTCGACGCCGCTGTAGCGCCGCGGGGTGCCGGCGGCGTCGCGGACGATGCGCCCGCGCCCGAAGATCCAGCGGAGCTCACCGTCCGGGCGCAGGATCCGGTATTCGATCTCGTAGGCGTCGGTGCCGCCCCCGAGTGCGTCGCGGAAGCCCGCGAGGACGCGCTCGCGATCGTCCGGATGGCGCAGCGCGCGGATCGTCTCGATCGGCACGGGCTCGCGCGTCGGCTCGAGTCCCATGATCCGAAAGAATTGGGCCGTCGCGCGCACCTGTCCGGTCGCGAGATCGATGCTCCATACGCCGATGCCGGCCGAACGCTCGGCCAGCGCGAGCGCAGCGGCGTCGAACGGCTCGCCGGACGGGTGCGCGGAGGCGTCGGTCGGCTCTTCGGAACGCGGCAGATCGGGATCCTTCATGAGGCCGGCCTCGGGCGGCACGCGCAGGGATTCGGATAATATGCCACCGTCGGAGTTTCCCGGTGCCGGCCAACCTGCTCCGCCTCCTCGTTCTCGCGTGGCTTCCGTGCGCGACCGCGGCGGCCGGCACGCTCGTGATCAACGCGAACGCCGCCGACCCGACCCCGCGCGCCGCCTGGAGCGCCGCGGTCGAGCGCTTCCGTCGCGAAAACGTCGGCGTCGAGGTCCAGTTCAACGTCTACGATCACGAGAGCTACAAGAAGGCGATCCGCAACTGGCTCACGAGCGCGCCCCCCGACGTCGTCTTCTGGTTCGCCGGCGAGCGGATGCGCCAGTTCGTGACCCCCGGACTGCTCGAGGACGTCACGGACCTGTTCCCCCCCGCCGTCCGGTCGTCGTTGCATCCGTCGGCGGTAGACCTCGTGAGCGTGGCCGGCCGCCAGTACGGCGTGCCTTACACCTACTACCAGTTGGGTTTCTTCGCGCGGCGGGACACCCTTGCGAATGCCGGCATCCACGAGCTGCCCCGGACCTGGAACGACCTCCTCGCCGCCTGTGACCGGCTCAAGGCGAACGGCGTCGAGCCGATCGCGATCGGGACCCGCGACCTCTGGCCCGCCGCCGCGTGGTTCGACTACCTCGACCTTCGTCTCAACGGGCTCGCGTTCCACATGGATCTGATGGCCGGCCGGATCGCGTATACCGATCCGCGCGTCCGGGCGCTGTTCGTGCCGTGGCGCACTCTCGTCGAGCGCGGCTGCTTCAGCCGCTCGCACGCTTCGTCGAGCTGGCAGGAGAGCCAGGCGCTGATCTACCAGGGCAAGGCCGCGATGATGCTGATCGGCAACTACATCGTCGGGAACTTCCCGCCGGAGCAGCGCGAGCAGATGGCGTTCTTCCGCTTTCCGACGATGCGCGAGGACGTCGGCCGCTTCGAGGACGCGCCGATGAACACGGTCCACGTGCCGGCGCGGGCGCGCAACAAGGCGGACGCGAAGCGCTTCCTCGCGTTCGTGCTGCGCGCAGACGTGCAGGAGGCGCTCAACAGGGCGATGCTGCAGATCCCCGTCAACCGACAGGCCGCCGTCGTCGACGACCGGTTCATCCTGCAGGGCCGCGAGCTGCTGGCCCGCGCCGACGGGCTCGCGCAGTACTTCGACCGCGACACGAGCGAGGACCTGGCCAACGTCGCGATGAAGGGCTTCCAGGAATTCATGCTGAACCCCGATCGGCTCGATTCGATCCTCGAGTCGATCGAGCGCGCACGCGCGCGCATCTACGGCCCGCCCGCGCCGGAACGCTGACGTGAGCCCCGCGGCGTCCTCCGGCCGGACGTGGCGGCAACGCGTTGCGACGATGGCGCTCCTCGCGCCCGCCGGCGCGCTGTTCTCGCTCATGGTCCTCTATCCGCTCGCGGCGAGCGTCGCGCTGTCGTTCTACCAGTGGGACGGCGTCGGCCCCCGGATCTGGGTCGGGCTCGGCAACTACGAGGAGCTCTTCGCCGATCCGGTCTTCCGGACGGCAATCGCGAACAACATCCGCTGGCTGGGCGGCTACCTGATCGCCCCGGTGGCGGGACTCGCGCTCGCCATCTTCCTTCAGCAGACGCTGTCCGGGATGCGCGTGGTCCGCTCGCTGTTCTTCATGCCGTTCGTCATCAGCCAGGTCGTGGTCGGCCTCGTCTTCGGCTGGTTCTTCAACGCGCGGTTCGGGCTCTTCGACACGCTCCTCGAGGCGGTCGGCCTCGCCCCGCTCGCCCCGCTCGACAGCGAGCGCTGGTCGCTGTGGGCGATGGTCGCGGCGGGGCTGTGGCCGCAGACCGCCTATTGCATGATCCTGTTCATGACCGGTCTCGCGACGCTGCCCTCCGACCTGATCGACGCCGCGCGCGTCGACGGCGCGCGCGGCTTCGCGCTGTTCCGGCACGTCGTGTTTCCGCACCTTCGGCCGGTCAATTTCATCGTCGCGATGGTCTGCGCGGCGACGGCGCTCCGGAGCTTCGACTACGTGATGATCATGACGCTCGGCGGCCCGTACAACAGCTCGACGGTGCTCGCCTACTACATGTACGAGCAGACGTTCCTGAGCCTCCGCTACGGCTACGGCGCGGCCGTCGCGAGCGTGCTGCTCGCGCTGATGACGGGAATCATCGTACTGCTCCTGTGGCAGCTCTTCCGCCGGGAGGCCGACTGATGTTCCCGGCGCCGCTCGACCGCCGTCCCCTCGCCGCTCGCGCCGGCTACGGCGCGGCGGTCGTCGCCGCGCTCGCCGTCTGGCTCCTGCCTTTGGGCGCGGTGGTGCTGACGTCGATCCGTTCGGCGGCGGACCTGAACCGCGGGAACTTCTGGGGCTGGCCCACGGAGGTCCGCTTCCTCGCCAACTACGCAGGCGCGCTTTCCGAATCGCATTTGCTGCAGTTCGCGCTCAGCAGCGTGCTCGTCACGTTGCCGACGGTCGCCGCGACGGTCCTGATCTCGTCGATGGCCGGCTTCGCGCTCGCGAAGCACCGCTTCCCGGGCCGCCGGCTCGTGCTCGCGACGTTCGTCGCCGGCAACCTCGTGCCGTTCCAGGCGCTGATGATCCCGGTGCGCGACCTCGTGATCGCGCTCGGCCTCTACGACTCGCGCTGGGCGCTGATCCTGTTCCACACCGCGTTCCAGACCGGATTCTGCACGCTCCTCATGCGCAACTTCATCCGCGAGCTGCCGGAGGCGGTGCTCGACGCCGCACGGCTCGACGGCGCGGGCGAGCTCCGCATCTTCTGGCACATCGTGCTGCCGCTCGTGCGGCCGGCGATGGCGTCGGTCGCGGTGCTCGTCTTCACGTTCGTCTGGAACGACTACTTCTGGTCGCTCGTGCTCGTCCAGTCGGATGCCGTGCGACCCCTGACGGCGGGGCTGCAGGCGCTCCGCGGCATGTGGCAGACGTCGTGGCAGCTCGTCTGCGCGGCGTCCGTCCTGGCCGCCCTTCCCCCGGTGGCGGTCTTCTTCCTGATGCAGCGGCACCTGATCGCCGGGCTCGCCGTGGGGCGCCGCGAGGCGGCCGTTCGCTGACCCTGCCGGCCTTAAGTCTGTCTTAAGTCTCCGCGCCTAACTTGGGCGCCATCCGGGGCTCGAAGCCCGGGCCAACTCTTTCGAGGAGACCATCGATGCAAGCCAGCACGTTCAAGCGCAGCGCCGTCACGCTCGCGGTCGTCGGCGCGTTCGCCGCCGGGACCGTGATCGCCGACCGCGCCGCCACGATCAAGCCGGCCGGCGCCGCCGCGCCGACGGTCGCCACGGTCCCCGCGACGCCGGAGACCGCATCCGCGCTGCCGGACTTCACGGGCCTCGTCGCCAAGCACGGACCCGCGGTCGTGCAGATCAGCGTCCTGCAGAATGCGCACCGCGCGTCGCTGCGCGGGATGCCCGACTTCAACGAGGACGCGATCCCGCCGCAGTTCCGGCGCTTCTTCAACATGCCCGAGATGCCGAATCCGATGCCCACGCAGGGCACGGGCTCGGGCTTCATCGTCGACGCGAACGGCGTGATCCTCACCAACGCCCACGTCGTCGACGGCGCCGACGAGGTGACCGTACGCCTCGTCGACGGCCGCGAATTCAAGGCCAAGGTCCTGGGCAAGGACAAGACCACCGACATCGCCGTCATCAAGATCGACGCGACGGGCCTGCCGACCGTGAAGATCGGCGACCCGAAGGTCACCAAGGTCGGCGAGTGGGTCGTCGCGATCGGCGCGCCGTTCGGTCTCGAGAACACCGTGACCTCCGGCATCGTCAGCGCGAAAGGGCGCTCGCTGCCCGGCGACGCCGCGGTGCC
>DASQBO010000463.1:0-1565 GCA_035635175.1 Casimicrobiaceae bacterium
GAGCTCGGGGCCCTTGAAGGTGCCGAAGGCGCGCTCGACGTGCTCGAGGCCCTTGTAGGCCCGGACGACCTCGTCGCTTGCGAGCGTGTCCGCGGGAACGCTCGTGCGCAGGACGTAGAAGCCGTCCAGCGCGGCCTCGGCCGCGATCTGCTCGGTCTTGCGGTTGAAGCTCAAGCTCGTGTCGGTGCTCGCGATGTCGAAGTGCTTTTTGACGCGGTAGCGCTTGAGCGCGGGACCGACCGCGAGGCTGATCTGGTCTGCGCCCTGCAGCGTGCCGCGCTGCACGCGCGCTTGGATGTCGTCGAGGCCGCGCTCGGTGGCGGCCAACAGCTCCTCGCGCTTGCGTGCGCGCTCGGCCGCGACGAGCGGGTTGCGGCAGACGACCAGGCGCTCGCCGGGGTAGTCCTCGGGCGCGGTGATCTCGGCGAGGTTGTGCTCGTCAAACAGCGACAGCTGCAACGCGCCGGAGGTGACGAGCCGCTTGATCTGGGGCGCCTTGAGTGCGGTGATCCAGCCAACCCCGTGGCTGTCTTTCATCAGCTCGAGGTTGGCCTTGGTGATCATCCCGCGATCGCAGACCACGATCACCGTCTTGAGGCCGAAGCGCGTCGTGAGCTTGGCGACCTGGGCGCCCAGCGTCTTGTCGTCGTGCAGCTCGCCGGTGAAGACTTCGACACAGATCGGCCGGCCAGCACGGTCGCAGAGCAGGCCGTAGACGATCTGCAGCGTCCCCCGCTTGCCGTCACGCGAGTAGCCCAACTTGGCCAACGGGCAGCTGCGGCCCTCGAAGTACGACGAGGAGACGTCGTAGAGCACGAGCTCGCCGTCTTGGAGGTGGCGGGCAGCGAGGCGGTCCTCGATGCGCTGCTGACGCGCGAGCAGCCAGTCCAGCGCGCTGTAGAGGTCGTCCTCGTCGGCGCCCTGGACGTCGAGCTCGCCAGAAAGCGTCGACTGACCGAGCGACCTGACTGTGGCGAGCTTGGAGGCGGGCCGCAGCGCGCGCTGGACAATCATCGCCAGGCACAGGTCACGCTCGCGCGAGCGGGCGCGATCGAGCAGGCGCCCCAGCTCGAGCCGCCTGGCCATCGCGAGCGCGGCCGCGACGTGACCGGCCGGCAGCGAGCGCTCGATCGCAAACGCCTCAGCGGCATCGAGATAGCGCCGGCCCTGGAGCGCGCCTCGGATCAGCTCGATCACCTCGTCGGGCAGGTGGGAGAGGTTCGCCAGCGTCTCCTTTTTGACTTTGCCGCCCTCGCGGAACGAGCGGCGCAACAGGTGCGACGTGTACTCGCGATCCCCACGCCGCACCGTGTTCGTGACCACGTGCATCGCGCCCGAGCGGCGAGGCCTCCTTCCCATACGCCGGAACATAGCCCGCGTCACGGACGAAAAGTAGTGACTACACAAGAGACCAATAAGAAAGCCGCGATCCCCGTCATAGAGCGAGACGCGGCCTCTCAGACCAGCGTTAGTCGGGGGAACTTCGGCCTAGTCGAGTGTCCGGTCGGAACCGGGTGCTCAGCAGCGAGCATGACGATCGCCAGCCAGACTTCGTTGAGCGCGAA
>DASQBO010000464.1:0-2438 GCA_035635175.1 Casimicrobiaceae bacterium
CCCGAGCCTCGTGCAGGTCCTCGAGGACATCACGAAGACGCTGCCGGACGACACGTGGCTCACGCAGCTCGACGTGCGCGGCGGCACGCGCGGCAAGGAAGCGCGCCGCGAGCTTCTCCTGCGCGGCGAAAGCGCGAACGCGGGCCGGCTCGTGTCCTTGCTCGAGGACTCGAAGGCCTTCGTCGAGGCCGCGCCGCGCTCGCCGACCACCAAGATCCAGCCCGGCCCGGGCGAGATCTTCGACTTGGGTGCGCTCGTCGCTCCCGTGCCGCCGCCTCCGACGCTTGAGCTCGTGAGCTCGACGGCGACGGCGGGCGCCGCCGCGCCCGCGGCACCGGTGCCCGCCACCCCGCCCGCGGCCGCGTCGGCCGTCGCGCCGAGCGCGACCCCACCGGTCGCGAGCCCGGCGCCTCAGACGGCCGCGCCTGCTCCCGCGGTCGCCGGCGCGGCGGCGCCTGCACCGCCAGTGGCGATTCCACCCCAGGTGCCCCCGGGATCGGTGCAGCCGCCCGCCGCGAGCGCGCCGCCCACGACGGTCGTCAACGGGCAGCGCGTCGTCTCGCCCGCAATACCCGGGACCGCGCCCCCATCGGGGAAGGCGCCATGATTGCCACGCTCGAGCGGTTGCCGGCGAAGCAGCAGCGCGCGATCGCGGTCGCGCTGCTCGTCGTCTCCGTCCTCGTGGCGGTCGCGATCGTGCTCCTTCCGGTCGTGCTCCTGCACAAGCGCTACGACGACGCGATCGCGTCGCTGACGGACCGCCTCGAGACCTACCGGCGCGTCGCCGCGCAGGCGCCGGAATACCGGAAGGCGCTGGATTCGATGCGCGAGAAGGACGCGCGCCGGTTCTTCCTCAAGAACGTGGCCGCCAACCTGGCCGGGGCCGAGCTCCAGGAGCTGGTCCGTGCCGCCGTCGAGGGCAACGGCGGCCGCATCACGACGAGCCAGAACCAGGCGCCGAAGGACGACGGACGCTACCGCCTGATCGGGCTCAACGTGCAGTTCTTCGCGACGACGCCGAACCTGCAGAAGATCCTCTACGCGCTCGAGACGCAACAGCCTTATCTTGTCGTCGAGAACCTGTCGCTGCGGCCGCTGAACCCGTTCCGCGGCTTCCGTCCCGCGCCGGGGCAGGAGCCCGAGGTGAACGTGCAGCTCGACATCGTCGGATTCGACTTCGCGGAGCCGGCGAAGGCGCCTGCCGACGCGGCGAAGAAATAGGGGGAGTGGCGATGAACGAATTCGCAAACCGCGCCCGCGCCTCGCTCTGGTGGTCGGTGCCGCTTCTCGTGGCCCTCGCGCTGATCGCATGGGAGACCGACCTCGGGCGCGCGGTGCGCCGAGTGCCTCCGCCGGAGGCGCCGGTCGAGCCGAAACCGGTCGTCACCGCGCTCCTGCCCGAATTCGCCATCCCGGGCGGCACCGCCGCGCGCACCGAGACGGTGCAGCGCACGCTGTTCAACCCGACGCGGCGGGCGGCCCCGGTGTTGGCCGCCGACGCGTCGAAGGCGCGGATGCAGCGCGGCCAGTTCGCGCTGACGGGCACGCTGGTGGTCGGCGGCAAAAACACGGCGTTCCTGCGGGAGAACGCCGGCGGCCGCGCGCGGCGCGTCCTGCAGGGCGAGACGATCAACGGCCTGCTCGTCGCCGAGGTCAAGCCCGACCGCGTCCGGCTCGCGCTCGGCGACGAGTCCGAGGAGCTCGTGCTGCGCGTGGCGCCCAATCCGAAACCCACCGCGCAACTGCCGGCGCCGGCGCCCGTCGCGCCGGCCGCCGCGGCTGGTGTCCCGCCCGCCGCGCAAGTCGGCGACGTTCCGTCGAGCGCCGGTTCGGCGGCCGAAGCATCCCTGGCCGAGCGGCGCCGCGCTGCGCGCGCCGCGCAGGCGGCCATCCAGGCGCAGACCTCCACGCCGGGCGGCAATCCGCTGCCCGCGCCCAACGCCAACGTCCCGGCGCCCGTCGCCCCCGCGAACGCGCCCGCCCCCGCGGCTCCGGCTGCGGGCGCCACGTCCACGCCCGACCCGCGCTGGCTCGACGTCTACCGCCAGATGCAGACGCGCAATCCCAACAGGCCGAAATGACGCGCGCGCCCCGAATTCCCGCCCGGACAACAACAATGCCTACATCTCGTCTTTTCCGCCGCGTGCTCGTGCACGCGCTGCCGCTCGTGCTCGCCGCCTGCGCCTCGCAGGGGCCGGCACCCGACGCGGGGGCCCCCGGCACGGCGCTGCGCACGACGCCGCACAAGACCACCAGCGGCATGTCGCCCGACCTGGCCGACGCGGCGCAGCGCGCGCAGCAGCCGGGCCTGCCGTCCGCCGAGGAGCGCGCGCGCATCTTCCGGGGCACAGGGGTGCTCGTGAAAGGCCAGCAGCCGGGCGGCGGGATGCCGCCGGGCCAGCCGGTGCAGGCGTCGGGCAACAACGTCGTCCTGAACT
>DASQBO010000465.1:0-6767 GCA_035635175.1 Casimicrobiaceae bacterium
TCGTCGTCGAGCAGAACCGCGACGCGCAGCTCCGGACGCTGCTCGTCAACGAGTGCGGCCTCGACCCCGCGAAGCTGATCCCGGTCCTGCACTACGACGGGACGCCGATCACCGCGCGCTTCGTCACCGGCGAGATCGCCGAGAAGGCCGCCGTGTTCAACGTGAAGCCGTTGCGTGCGAGGGAGCGCGAGGCCGGCGCCCGCAGCCAGAAAGTGGGCGACTGAGATGAAGATCCTCCGTCGTCCCCGCGGAGGCGGGGACCCACCGACTTTCGACGACTTGAGCGCGAGTCCTTCCCAACGACACTGGGTCCCCGCCTTCGCGGGGACGACAAGCGCACTATGATGCCTGCCGCAGACCGATGACCTATCTGGCGAAACCCAAGCTCCACCATCCGGACCTGCCGAAGAACGCGCTCGGCTACACGCGGCGCGATTACGAGGGCGCGATCTCGACGCTCTGCGCCGGCTGTGGCCACGACTCGATCTCGGCGGCGATCGTCCAGGCGTTCTTCAACCTCGACGTCGAGCCGCACCGCGTCGCGAAGCTCTCGGGCATCGGCTGCTCGTCGAAGACGCCGACGTACTTCCTCGGCAACTCGCACGGCTTCAACAGCGTCCACGGGCGGATGCCGTCGGTGCTGACCGGCGCGAACCTCGCCAACCGCGACCTGATCTACCTGGGCGTCTCCGGCGACGGCGACTCGGCGTCGATCGGCATCGGCCAGTTCATGCACGTGCTGCGGCGCGGGGTGAACATGGTCTACGTCGTCGAGAACAACGGCGTCTACGGCCTGACCAAGGGCCAGTTCTCGGCGACCGCCGACAAGGGGTCGCGGGCGAAGCGCGGCGCCGTCAACAGCGACGAGCCGATCGACATGGTGATGCTCGCGCTGCAGATGGGCGCGACGTTCGTCGCCCGTGCGTTCTCGGGCGACAAGGAGCAGCTCGTGCCGCTCGTCGAGGCCGCGGTGCTGCACCGGGGCGCGGCGTTCATCGACGTCGTCTCGCCGTGCGTCGCGTTCAACAACCACCCGGGCTCGACCAAGAGCTACGACTACGTCCGCGAGCACAACGAGGCCGTCAACTTCCTCGACGTGATGGTGCCGCGCGAGCCGATCTCGGCGGCGATCCCCGCGGGCGACGTGCGCGAGATCGTGTTGCACGACGGCGGCACGGTCCGCCTGCGCAAGGTTCATCCGGAGTTCGACCCGTCGAACAAGATCGCGGTGATGAACTACCTGCAGGAGCGGCACGCCGCGGGCGAGATCGTCACCGGGTTGCTGTACGCGCAGCCCGACGCGCGCGACATGCACGACGCGCAGGAGACGGTCGACGCGCCGCTCAACGCGCTCGGCGACGCCGACCTCGTCCCCGGGAGCGCCGCGCTCGCCGCGCTCAACGCGAGCCTGCGCTAGCGCCTCGCGGCCGGCAGCCGGCCGGCCGACGCGGGCGCGCGATGGCGAGTCGGGCGGCCGGGATCGGCGCGCGCCGGGAGTAGAATCTTCCGGATGCGGACGTTCTGGACCATCGTCGCGATCGCGGGCGGCCTCGTGCTGCTCCTGCTCATCGGCGTCGCGATCGCGGTGTGGACCGTCGACGTCAATCAGTTCGTCGCGCCGGTCCAGGCCAAGGTCAAGGCGGCGACCGGGCGAGACCTCGCGATCGGGGGCGGCGTCAAGCTGGCGCTCGGGCTCGAGCCCAAGATCGTGTTCGACGACGTGCGCTTCGGCAACGCGCCGTGGGCGAAGGAAAAGGAGCTCGCGTCGGTGAAGCACGTCGAGGCCGACGTCGCGCTGCTGCCGCTGCTGCAACGGCGCTTCGAGGTGTTGCGGCTGACCCTCGTCGAGCCGACCATCGCGCTCGAGACCGGAGCGGACGGCAAGGTGAACTGGGATTTCGGGGCGGGGCCGCCCGGAGCTGCACCGCCGGTGCCGGGCGCCGGCGCGGCGTCCGCGCTCGCGTCGTTCGGCATCGGTCAGGTCGAGATCGAGAAGGGCACCGTCACCTACCGCGACGACGCGTCGGGCAACGTCACGCGCGTCGTGATCGACCGCTTCGCCGCGCAGGCGCGCACGCCGGCCTCGCCGATCAACGCCGAGTTCAAGGGATCGGTGGACGACGTGCCGATCGCGCTCACCGGCAACCTGGGGCCGCTCGACGCACTGCTCGCGCGGCGCTCCCCGTATCCCGTGACGATCGAAGGGCAGGTCGCGGGCCGCAAGACGAAACTCGGCGCGAAACTGCAGTTCGCGCAGGACGCGACGAAGCTCGACGAACTGGCCGTGGGCCTGGGTTCGAGCAACGCGACGGGCGAAGCGACCGTCGGGACCGGAGCGCGGAAGAAGGTGACGCTGCGGCTGTCGGCGCCGTCGATCGCGCTCGCCGACCTCAAGCTGCCGCCGCGTTCCGGCCCGGTGGCGGCGCCCGCTGCGACGCCCCCGGCAGCCGCGAAGAAGGGCTGGATATTCTCCGACGAGCCGGTGTCGTTCGCCGGGCTCGCCGGCTCCGACGTCGACGGCGACATCACGATCGGCGAGCTCAGGCTCGACGACAAGCAGAAGCTGACCGACGTTCACGTGCGCTTCACGCTCAAGGACGCGCGCTTCGACGCGTCGGAGCTGCAGGCGAAGACGATGGGCGGCACCGTGCACGGCTCGCTCAAGGTCGACGCGACGCATCCCGCGGAGCCCACGCTCGTCGTCAACACGCAGGCGAGCGGCCTCGATCTCGGACAATTGCTGGCGGCGGGCGGCTCGCCGCGGCAGGTCAAAGGCGGCAGGACCGATGTAACCGTAAACGTGACGACGCGCGGTGTCTCCGAGCGGGAGTGGGCGCGCAACGCGAGCGGCAACGTGCTCGCCGTCGTGGGCCCGGCCAGCGTCGCCAACTCGAAGGAGACGGATACGGGACTCGGCAAGATCGCGGAGGCGGTGAATCCTCTTCGCGGCCGGCAGTCGGAGACCGAGGTCAAGTGCGTCGTCGTCCGGCTGCCGCTCCACGACGGCATTGCGCACGTCGATCACTCGATCGGCGCCGAAACGCGCGAGATCGGCGTGCTCGCGAGCGGCACGATCGACCTGCGCAACGAAACGCTGGACCTCGCGGTGACGCCGAAGACGCGCGTCGCGCTTCCGGTCGACCTGCCCCAGCTCGCGTCGCTCGTGCGCGTGCGGGGGTCTCTCGTCTCGCCGGCGGTCGCCGTCGATGCGCAGGCGGCCGCAGCGACGATCGCGCAGCTCGGCGCCACGGCGGCCGCGGGGAAGGGGGGGCTCGCGGCGCTCGGCAGCGTGCTCGCCCCGAAAGCCGGCGCGGCGGCCGGCGGCCCCGATCCGTGCGACGTGGCGCTCGGCAAGGCACCGCCGCCCACTGCGGCGGCGGCGCCGGGGGCCGCCCCGGCGCCTGGCGCTGCCCGCGCTCCGACGCCCCAGGACGAGCTCAACAAGGCGCTCGGCAAGCTGCTCGGCCGGTGATTCCGCCCGGCGGACCCTTGATACCGGTCAACCTGCGCTCGCCCCTGGCTGCGTAACATCCGGCGTAACATCGGCTGACCCCATGACGCGCAGACGCCGCCGCTTCGCCGCCTGGTTCGGGATTCTGGGCATCGCCTTCGCCCAGTTCGCCGTGACGGCGCACGCGTGTCTCACGGGCGCGGTGGTGCATGCCACGGCCGCCAAGGCGGTCGCGATGGCCCACGAGGGTCACTGCGCCGGCGTGCAGGCGAAAGCGCCGCTCGCGCCCGTCTCCAACGCGTGCGAGGTGCAATGCACCGACGGCGCGCCGTCCGCGGCCGCGCCCGACCTGCCGCCTGTCCTGCAGGCCGTGCTGCCGGTCGCGCCCCCGGCCGTCGTGCTGCCGTTCTCCGAGCGCGCCGTCGATGTCGCGGCGCTCGCCGCGGCCAGCGCGCAGCCGCCGCCGCAGCTCCAGTTCGGCCGCTTCCTGAATTGACCTCCCGCGCGGCTTGACGCGGGCGCGCGGGCGCGCGCCCCGCGGATCCCACGCGTTCACGGAGGTCGCATGCCTGCATTCCCGCCCTTGCCCCGGGCGCACTTCGGGGCCCGCCGTATCGTGCCGGCGCTCGCCGTGGCCTTGGCGCTGGCGTGGCCGCAGCCCGGTGCGGCGGAGACGCCGCTCTCGCTCGCCGAGGCCCTGAAGATCGCCGTCGGGCGCTCGCAGCAGATCGTGTCGCAGCGCGCGATGGTCGACGCGGCGCGCGAGATGTCGGTTTCGGGCGGCGAGCTGCCGGACCCGAAGCTGAAGCTCGGCGTCGAGAACGTGCCGACCGAGGGCGCCGACGCGTGGTCGCTCACGCGCGACTTCATGACGATGTCGAGGATCGGCCTGATGCAGGAATTCCCGCGCGCCGAGAAGCGCCGGCTCAAGAGCGAGCGCGCGCAGCGCGACGCGGAGCGCGGCACGGTCGCGGTCGAATCGGCGACGCTCGCCGTCGAGCGCGACGCCGCGGCCGCGTGGCTCGCCCGTCGCTATGCCGCCGACGCCGAGCGCGTGATCGCCGCGCAGATCGCGGAAGCCGAGCTCGCCGTGACGACCGTCACCGCCGCGTACCGCGCGGGCAAGGCGCCGCAGAGCGAACTGATCGCCGCGCAGAGCATGGTCGTCGAGCTCCGCAACCGCGCGACGGAAGCGTCGGCGCAGACCCGGCGGGCGCGGATCGCGCTCGCGCGCTACGTCGGCGCCGACGCCGAGCGGCCCGCGGGCGAGGTCCCGGACGTCTCCCGGCTGCCCGACGAGGCGCGGCTTGCCGACCTGGACGCGCAGCCCGAGGTGCGGCTCGCGCAGGCGCAGGAATCGGTCGCGGCGACGGACGCCGAGATCGCGGGCGCGGCGAAGAAGCCCGACTGGAGCGCGGAAGTGAGCTACGCGGTGCGCGGCTCGCCGTACGCGAACATGGTCTCGCTGATGTTCACGATCGACCTGCCGTGGTCGCCGGGAACGCGGCAGGACCGCGAGCACGCGGCGAAGCTCAAGGAGCGCGACGCCGCCCGCGCGATGGTCGAGGACGCGCGCCGGATGCGCGCCGCGGAAGTGCAGTCGATGCAGGTCGAGTGGCAGTCGGCGCGCGCGCAGGCGCAGCGGATCCGTGACGAGCTCCTGCCGCTCGCGGTGCAGCGCCGCGAGGCCGCGCTCGCCGCCTATCGCGGCGGCACCGGTGCGCTGACGGCGGTGCTCGATGCCCGTCGCGCGGAACTCGACGCCGCGCTCGCGCTCATCAACCAGGAACAGGCCGTCGCCAAGGCGTGGGCCTTCCTCAATTTCGTCGTGCCGGGCACGGAGGGATCATGAACAGCGGAATCGAATCGAAGGGAAGCCTCAGGAGCGCGGCGCTCGCCGCCGCCATCGCCGTCGGCGTCGCCGCAGGCGCGGCCGGCTACTGGCTCGGAACGCGCAGCGCGGCGCCGAGCGGCGCGACGACGGCGTCGCCCGCCCCCATCGCGTCCGACGCGACGAAGACGGACGCGTCGGGCCGCAAGGTCCTCTACTGGCACGACCCGATGGTCCCCGGGCAGAAGTTCGACAAGCCGGGCAAGAGCCCCTTCATGGACATGGACCTCGTCCCGGTGTACGCGGACGCCGCGGCGGACGACGGCAAGGTGACGATCAGCCCGCGCCTCACGCAGAGCTTCGGGGTCCGCACCGTGGAGGCGAAGCAGGGCTCCCTCGAGACCGGGTTCACCGCCGTCGGGACCATCGCGGCCGACGAGCGCAGCATCGTCGCCGTGCAGGCGCGGAGCCAAGGCTACATCGAGAAGCTCCGCGTGCGCGCGCAATACGACAGCGTTGCGGCCGGGCAGCCGCTCGCCGATCTGTACGTGCCCGAATGGCTCGCGGCGGAAGAGGAATTGCTCGCGCTCAAGGCGTCGACGCAGTCGGGAGCGGCACAGCTTGCCGCCGCCGCGCGGCAACGCCTTTCGCTCCTCGGGGTCCCGGAGGCCGAGATCGCGCGTGTCGAGCGCGAGGGGAAGCCCTCGCCAAGAGTGACGCTCACGGCTCCGGAATCCGGAATCGTCTGGGAAATCGGCGCGCGCGACGGGATGGCCGTGATGCCGGGGACGACGATCTACCGGATCGCCGGTCTCGGCACCGTGTGGGTCATTGCCGACGTGCCCGAAGCGCAGGCGGCATTGCTCGCCACGGGGACACCGGTCGAGGTCCGCGCCGCCGCCTTTCCCGAGCGCGCGTTCAAGGGCACGGTCTCCACGCTGCTGCCCGAGGTCAACGCGCAGACGCGCACCGTCCGCGCGCGCATCGTCGTCGCCAACCCCGGCGCCGCGCTCAAGCCCGGGATGTTCGCCAACGTCGCCTTCCGCGGTCCTGCGCTCTCGAGATTGGTGCTCCTGCCTTCGGAAGCGGTGATCCGCACCGGCAAGCGCGACGTCGTCGTCGTCGCCGACGCCGAGGGCCGCTTCGCGCCGGTCGAGGTCGAGGTCGGGCGCGAAAGCGGCGACGTGACCGAGATCCGCAAGGGCGTCGAAGCCGGCCAGCGCATCGTCGCGTCGGGCCAGTTCCTCGTCGACTCGGAAGCGAACCTCAAGGGTGCGCTCGAGCGCATTGCCGCGTCCTCCGAGGTGGTCGCGCAGGCCGGCGGGACTGATCCGCACGCCGGGCACAAGATGCCCGCAGCCACGACGGCGCCGCCGCCCGCGCAGGTCCACAAGGCCGAGGGGGTCGTGCGCTCGGTCGGCGACGAGGTGCTGATCAAGCACGGCCCGATCCCGAGCCTCGGCATGGGTGCGATGACGATGGCGT
>DASQBO010000466.1:0-6086 GCA_035635175.1 Casimicrobiaceae bacterium
CCTGGCCCACGCCGAACAGGCCCGCGAGCGCCTCGAGCTTGTCGGCGAGCGCCACCGCCTGCGCGACGCCGCTCGCCGGCAGCGCATCGCCGGCGAAGCGCGGCCAGTAGTGCTGTGCGATCGCGTCGGCGACCGCGTCCGGCTCGCCGTCGTGGCGCGCGTAGTAGCGTCCCATGATGCCCTGCAGCTCGGGAAACTCGCCCACCATGTCGGTGACGAGATCGGCCTTCGCGAGCAGCGCGGCGCGCTCGGCGGCCGTCGGGTCCGCGCCGATCTTCGCGGCGATCTTCGCGGCGAGCGCGCGGATGCGCTCGACGCGGTCCGCCTGCGTGCCGAGCTTCGCGTGGTAGACGACGCTCCCGAGCCTCGCCACGCGCGTGGCGAGCGGCTGCCGCCGGTCCTGGTCGTAGAAGAACTTCGCGTCGGCGAGCCGCGCCCGCAGCACGCGCTCGTTGCCGGCGACGATCGCCGCCGGATCGCGCGTCTCGAGGTTCGACACGAGGAGGAAGCGATGCGTGAGGCGGCCCTGCCCGTCCGCGAGCGCGAAGTACTTCTGGTTCTGCTGCATGGTCAGGATCAGGCACTCGTGCGGCACGGCCAGGAACGCGGGATCGAAGCTGCCCGCGTAGACGACGGGCCACTCGACGAGAGCGGTGACTTCGTCGAGCAGCGCGTCGGGCGCGATCGGCGTCGCGCCTGCGGTCTGTGCGGCCAGCGCCTTCTCGATCGCCGCGCGGCGATCGGCGAACGACGCGATGACCTTGCCTTCCGCCCAGAGCTCGTCCGCGTACGCTTCCGCGGCCGGGATCTCGATGTCGCGGCGGCCCATGAACCGGTGGCCTGCGGTCGTTCGTCCTGCGGTCAGCCCCAGCACCGCAAGGGCGACGACGTCCTTGCCGTGCAGCGCGACGAGCCGGTGCGCGGGGCGGACGAACTTCTGGTCGCTGTAGTAGCTGCCCGGGCCGGCGTAGCTCATCACCTTCGGGATCGGGAGCCCGGCGATGGCGTCCTCGAGCGCCCCCGCGAGGGCGGAACGAAGCTTCACGGCGACCGGCGGCTCGATGTAGAACAGCCGCTCCAGCTTGCCGTCGTTGCGCCGCTCGATTCTCTCAGGGGGGACGGCTTCGTAACGGTCGAATCCGGCCTTGCCTTTGACCGCCTTGTGGAGCGCGTCGGTCGCGGCGCCGTCGGCGCCGAACGCGACGCTGACCGGAAGCAGGGCCACGGCGCGCGATGGTTCGGTGACGGCGGCGGGCACGCCGGTGATCGACACGCCCAGGCGGCGCGGCGTCGCGTATGGCGTCATCACGGCCTCCGGCGCGACGAAGCCCCGCTTGCGCAACCCCTCGGTCACGCCGCTCGCGAAGGCCTCTCCGAGTCCCCTGAGCGCCTTCGGCGGAAGCTCCTCGGTGACGAGCTCGACGAGCAGCGTGGCGGTGTCCGGGGCGACGCTCACTGGACTACCCTCCGCGCTATGCGCTTCGGGGCTAATTCGCCCTTGGGGCGGCCCGGCGGGCTCATGCGGCGGCCCTTCTGCGCTCGGCCGGCAGCATCGGGAAGCCCAGCGCTTCGCGCGACTCGACGTACGCGGTGGCGACCGAGCGCGAGAGGTTCCGGATCCGGCCGATGTACGCGGCGCGCTCGGTCACCGAGATCGCGCCGCGCGCGTCGAGCAGGTTGAACGTGTGGCCGGCCTTCAGGATCATCTCGTAGCCGGGCAGCGGGAGCTTCGCCTCGAGCAGCCGCTTCGCCTCCGACTCGAAGTACGCGAACTGCGCGAAGAGCTTCGCCGCGTCCGATTCGTCGAACGCGTAGCGCGACTGCTCGACCTCGTTCTGGAAGAACACGTCGCGGTAGCTCATCTCCTCGGTGTAGCGTAGGTCGAACACCGACTCCACGTCCTGCAGGTACATGCACATCCGCTCGAGGCCGTAGGTGATCTCGCCGGTGATCGGATTGCAGTCGAGGCCGCCGACCTGCTGGAAGTACGTGAACTGCGTGATCTCCATCCCGTTGAGCCAGACCTCCCAGCCCAGGCCCCACGCGCCGAGCGTCGGGTTCTCCCAGTCGTCCTCGACGAAGCGGACGTCGTTCTTCGCGAGATCGAAGCCGAGCGCCGAGAGCGAACCCAGATAGAGGTCGAGGATGTCGGGGGGCGAGGGCTTCAGCACGACCTGGAACTGGTGGTGCTGGTGGAGCCGGTTCGGGTTCTCGCCGTAGCGGCCGTCCTTCGGGCGGCGCGAAGGCTGCACGTAGGCGGCGCGCCACGGCTCGGGGCCGAGCGCGCGCAGGAACGTCGCCGTGTGCGACGTCCCGGCGCCGACCTCGAGATCGTACGGCTGCAGCAGGGCGCAACCCTGGCGGCCCCAGTAGTCCTGCAGCGTGAGAATGGTGCGCTGAAACGTGAGCATCGCCGGTCCCGCGCCGCGCGATGACGGGCGGCTAAGGTCTTGAAAAGCGCTCATTTTACCGGCATCCGCCGCGACCGCGGGCGGCGTGGCCAACGGACGCTAGGGCGCGGCCCGCGTGCGGCGGCGCGCGAGGGCGACGGCGAGCGCGAGGATCGCGGCCGCCAGCGCCGCCGCGGGCGCGTCCCCGAAGCGCACGTACGGCGTCGATCCCTGCCGCCCGGTCACCTCGACTTCCAGGATGCCGCGCGTGAACCACGGCAGCCGCGCGATCTCGCGGCCGTCGTGCGCGATCGCCGACGTGATTCCGGTGTTGGTCGCACGCAGCATCGGCCGCCCCGTCTCGAGCGCACGCATCTGCGCGATCTGCGCGTGCTGCTCGGCTGCGAGCGAGCGGCCGTACCACGCGTCGTTGGTGACGTTGACGAGCAGCGTCGCCGCCGCCGCCTGCGGCCGGATGTCGGCGCCGAACGTGTCTTCGTAGCAGATGTCGACCGCGACCTTCTGTCCCGCCACGGCGAGCGGCGGCTGCCCGGGGTCGCCCGCCGACTGGCTCGCGATCGGGATCGCGAGCATCGAACGGATGAGCGGGCCCAGCACGCCGTCGAGCGGAATGGTCTCGCCGAAGGGCACGAGGTGGCGCTTGCGATAGAGCTGCGTCGGGGAGGCGCCGAGCGTCGCGACGCTGTTGTAGTAGCGCGGCTCGTCGGTTCCCGGCAGCGGCGGCTCCAGCGTGAAGAAGCCGACGAGCACGTCGCCGCCGCGATCGGCGGCGGTGCGCAGGAGCGCGAGCAGCACGGCTTCCGGCACCTCGCCCGCGAACACCGGGAAGGCGCTCTCGGGCAGCACGATCAGCCGTCCGCGCGCGGCGGCGGCGAGCCCCGTGTAGAGATCGTAGGTGCGCTCGCGGAAACCGGGGTCGAACTTCACGTCCTGCTCGACGTTGCCCTGGACCAGCGACACGGCGACCGGATCGCCCGCGGGCGACGTCCACTCGAGCCGTCCGAGCAGCGCGCCTCCCGCGCCCAGCGCGACGACTGCGGCGGCGAGCGCGACCGCGCGCGGCGTCGCGGCGGCAGCCACGGCGTCGATCGCGAGCGCGAGCGCGGCGGCGGCGAGGGCGATCGCGAGCGTCACCGCGAACACGCCGCCGATGGGCGCGTAGCCCGCGAACGGGCTGCCGGGCAGCTGGCTGTAGCCGAGCGAGAGCCAGCCGAAGCCCGAGAGCAGCCAGCTGCGGACCCACTCCATGGCGGTCCACGCGGCGGCGCCGGCCAGCGCGCGCGCCCACGTGCGCGGTGCGGTCCAGCGGACGGCGAGCCCGCCCGCCGCGGCCGGAAAGAGCGCGACGTATCCGACGAAGCCGGCGGTGCCGATCGCCGCGAGCGGCGCGGGCATGCCGCCGAACGTGTGGATCGCGACGTAGACCCACGACACGCCGGCGCCGAAGAGCCCGAGTCCGAACGCGAATCCGAGACGGGCGGCCGCGCCCGCGCGCGCGGCGTCCTGCCAGAGCAGCAGGAGCAGCGCGAGCGTCGCGACGGGAACCACCGGCGCGCGGAACGGCGCGAAGCCGAACACCGTCGCGACGCCCGCAACGAACGCGAGGCACGTCGACAGCGACGGCGCGAACCTCATCGGCGGCCGCCGCGATGCACCGGTCAGCGACCCGCGGCGTCCGGATTGGGTGCGGCCACGGCCGGCGGCGTCGGTGACGGCGCCACGGGCTCGACCTCGAGCGTGTAGAGCCGGCGGGAGTCCGCGCGGACGACGCGGAAGCGATGCTCGCCGATCGTCGCCACCTCGCCCCGCTTCGGCAGCCGGCCGAACGCCTGCAGCACGAGCCCGCCCACCGTGTCGAACTCGTCGTCGGCGAAGTCGGTGCCGAAGTGCGCGTTGAAGTCGCCGATCTCGGTCTGCGCCTTGACCCGGTGGCGGCCGCCGGCCTCGGCGATGATGTTGTCCTGGCTCTCGTCGAAGTCGTACTCGTCCTCGATGTCGCCGACGATCTGCTCGAGCACGTCTTCGATCGTCACCAAGCCCGACACGCCGCCGTACTCGTCGACGACGATCGCGATGTGGTTGCGGTTCGCCCGGAACTCGCGCAGGAGCACGTTGAGCCGCTTCGACTCGGGCACGAACACCGCCGGGCGCAGCGTGTCGCGCAAATTGAACGTCTCGGGGCTCCGGTACCAGTTCAGGAGCTCCTTCGCGAGCAGGATGCCGATCACGTCGTCCTTGTTCTCGCCGATCGCCGGGAACCGGGAGTGCCGCGTCTCCAGCACCATCGGGATGAACTCAGCGGGCTCGTCGTCGATCGACACGACGTCCATCTGCGCGCGCGGAATCATGATGTCGCGCACCGTCATCTCGGACACCTGCAGCACGCCCTCGATCATCGAGAGCGCGTCGGCGTCGAGCAGCTTGCGCTCGAACGCGCCGTGGAGGAGGTCGAGGAGCTCCTCGCGGTCCTCCGGCTCGCGCGTGAGGAACGCGGACAGCCGCTCGAGCAGCGTCGGCCGGTCCTCCTTGTCGTCGCGCTCGCTCATCGCCGGGTCACGCCGCCGGCCGCGTAGGGATCGGGCACGCCGAGCCGCGCGAGGATGGCCGTCTCGCGCGCCTCCATCGCGCGCGCAGCGCGGAGCGTGTCGTGCTCGTAGCCTTGCAGGTGCAGCATGCCGTGGACGACGAGGTGCGCGCAGTGGTCGGCGAGCGCCTTCCCCTGCGCCTTCGCCTCCCGCTGCAGGACCGGTGCGCAGAGCACGATGTCGCCTTCGAGGGGGCCGCCTTCATCGTACACGAACGTCAGGACGTTGGTCGCGTAGTCCTTGCCGCGGTAGAGCGCGTTCAGCGTCTGCCCTTCGCGCTCGCCGACGAAACGCACCGTGACGGCGCAGTCGCGCTCCTGCGCGGCCTTCGCCCAGCGCCGGAGCGCGGGCGCGCCCGGCAGCGTCGCCGCGGCCGTCGCGTGCTGGACGGCGAGCGAGAGGCGCGGCGCCCGCCGGGCCATCACTCCTGCGGCTTCCTGGCGGCGGCGTCGCGCTCGTAGGCGCTGATGATCTTCTGCACGAGCGGATGCCGGACGACGTCGGCCGAGGTGAAGCGCGCGAACGCGATGCCGCGCACGCCGGCGAGGATCCGGTCAGCCTCGACGAGGCCGCTCTTCTGGCCGCGGGCGAGGTCGATCTGGGTGACGTCGCCGGTGATCACCGCCTTGGTCCCGAAGCCGATGCGGGTCAGGAACATCTTCATCTGCTCGGGGGTCGTGTTCTGCGCCTCGTCGAGGATGATGAACGAGTGGTTGAGCGTCCGGCCCCGCATGTACGCGAGCGGCGCGATCTCGATCGTGCTCCGCTCGAAGAGCTTGCCCGTCCGGTCGAAGCCGAGGAGATCGTAGAGCGCGTCGTAGAGCGGCCGCAGGTAGGGGTCGA
This sequence comes from Casimicrobiaceae bacterium, assembly GCA_035635175.1. GTDB lineage: Bacteria > Pseudomonadota > Gammaproteobacteria > Burkholderiales > Casimicrobiaceae > CAIWHR01. Next base: position 5,840 of record DASQBO010000466.1, read on the forward strand.
CCTTCTGCGCGAGGTCGCCGGGCAGGAAGCCGAGCCGTTCGCCCGCCTCGACCGCGGGCCGGACGAGCACGAGCCGCTTGACGGCGTCGCGCTCGAGCGCGTCGACCGCGCAGGCGACGGCGAGGTACGTCTTGCCGGTGCCGGCGGGGCCGATCGCGAACGTGATGTCGTGCTCCTGGATCTGCTTCAGGTAGAGCGTCTGGTTCGGCGTGCGGCCGTGCAGGTCGGCCCGGCGCGTGCGCAGGAG
>DASQBO010000467.1:0-3060 GCA_035635175.1 Casimicrobiaceae bacterium
GCGACCGGCGACTCGCCGGTGCCTGGGAGCGAGATGCCGACGTTGGCGAGCTTCGATTCGCCGGGGCCGTTGACGACGCAGCCCATGACCGCGACGTGCATCGCCTCGACCCCGGGGTAGCGCACCCGCCACGCGGGCATCTGCGCACGGAGCCACGCCTGGATTTTCTCGGCGAGCTCCTGGAACGTCGTGCTCGTCGTCCGCCCGCAGCCCGGGCACGCGGCCACCATCGGCGCGAACGAGCGCAGCCCCATCGACTGCAGGAGCTCCTGCGCGACGACGACCTCGCGCGTGCGGTCCCCGCCCGGCTCGGGCGTGAGCGAGACGCGAATCGTGTCGCCGATGCCTTCCTGCAGGAGCACCGCCATCGCCGCGGCCGACGCGACGATGCCCTTGCTGCCCATCCCGGCCTCCGTTAGCCCGAGGTGCAGCGGATAGTCGCAGCGTCGCGCGAGGTCGCGGTAGACGGCGATCAGGTCCTGCACGTCCGAGACCTTGCACGAGAGCACGATGCGGTCGCCGGCAAGGCCGAGCTCCTCGGCGCGCTCGGCGCTTCCGATCGCGGAGGCTACCAGCGCCTCGCGCATCACGAGCTCCGCGGACAGCGGCGCGGCCCGTCGTGCGTTCTCGTCCATCATCCGCGCGAGGAGCTCGGCGTCGAGGCTGCCCCAGTTGACGCCGATGCGCACGGGCTTGCCGTGCTCGATGGCCTTCTCGATCATCACCGCGAACTGCGGGTCGCGCTTGCTGCCCTTGCCGACGTTGCCGGGATTGATCCGGTACTTGGCGAGCGCGCGCGCGCAGTCGGGGTGTTCGGTCAGGAGCTTGTGGCCGTTGAAGTGGAAGTCGCCGACGAGCGGCACGCCGCAGCCCTGCGCGTCGAGCCCCTCGCGGATCGCGGGGACCGCGGCCGCCGCCTCGGCGGTGTTCACGGTGATGCGCACGAGCTCCGAGCCGGCGTCGGCGAGCGCCTTGACCTGCGCGACGGTGGCGGCGACGTCCGCGGTGTCCGTATTGGTCATCGCCTGCACGACCACCGGCGCGCCGCCGCCGATCGCGACGCCGGCGACGACGACCTGCCGCGTGCGGCGGCGCGCGAGGGAGGCGGGGGCACCCATGGGTCGACCGTTCGCGCCTACTCGAGCGTGAGCCGCGCGATGTTCTGCCGCGTGTATGGCGCGAGGTCGACGCGCTTGCCCTTCCACGTGAGTGTCACGTCGGAGGCATTGCCGATCACGACGTCGAGGGGCGGGGATCCCGCGATCGCCTGCGTGGTGCCGCCGGGATTCATCCGCGCGAGGAGCACGCGGCCCGAGCGCTCCTTGACCTCCGTCCACGAGAAATCGCGGAACGCGAGCGTGAGCGGCGCTTCCGCCGCGGCCGCTGGTGGTGGCGTGCCGGTGGCCGCCTCGCTCACGGGCGCATCCTGCGCCGCGGGCGTCCCCGGCGCCACCGGCGCTTTCTCCGCCCCGGCGGATTCGGATGCGGCCGCCTTCGCCGGCTCCTGCTGCGCCGCAGGCGCGACCGGATTCGGCAGCGGCGTGCCGACGTTCTCCGGCGCGCGCGACGGCGGCACGTCCCGCTCCTCGGACGGGGGCGTCGCCCGCGACGTGATGCGCGTGCCGTCGCCCGCGGGATGCATCCACTCCCAGGCGGCCGTCGCGCCGATGATCGCGACGAGCGTGAGCGGAATCGCCCACCGCGTCCAGCCATGCCGCGGCGCCTCGGTCGTCGGCAGCTCGCCCATCGTCTGCGCGGTCGCCTGCAGCGCCGGAGCGTCGAGGGTCGGCGCCAGCGTCGGAACCGGCAACGCCCCCAGCACCACGTCCGGATCGAGCCGCACGAGGCGGGCGTAGTTGCGCATGAAGCCGCGGACGAACGTCCGCCCCGGAAGGTGCGTGAAATCGCCCTCCTCGAGCGCCTTGACCTGGCGCGGCGCGAGCTTGAGCTGCTGCGCGACGGCGTCGATCGACATGCCGGCCGCCTCCCGCGCAGCGCGCAGGAGCGCTCCGGCGCTTGCCGGGGCGGCCATCGCTGCCGCGCCTGCCTCGAGGCCGGACTCGGTCACTCGCACACTCCGCCCGGCAGCGCGCGCGTCTCCGCCGCGTCGGGATACCGGTTCCGCAACTGCGACGTGTAGGACATCTCCGCCTGCTTGTCGTTGAGCTTCCGTTCGAGGCAGACGCCGAGGTAGAGCGCTTCGGGGGCGGGATTCGCCTGCAGCACCGCCGGTCGCAGCCAGCCGCGCGCCTCGTCGTAGCGCCCGCCGCGATACGCGAGGAGCGCGAGCCCGTACGCCGCCGCGGGATTGCCGGGGGCCACCGCGAGCGCGCGTCTGAAGAACTGATCGGCGCCCGCAACGTCGCCCAGGGACGCGCTGCAACGGCCCGCGTTGACGAGGGCGATCTCGGGTGTCTTGTAGAGCGGGTTCTTCACGGCCTGCTCGAACTCGGCGATCGACGCCTGCGCGCGCCCGTGCGTGCAGAGGTACCAGCCCCAGTTGTGCCGGATGTCGGAGTCCTGCGGCGCCATCTGCAGCGCGCGCTGGAAGTTCGCTTCCGCTTTCGCGTCCTCGCCCAGCACCGTGTAGACGAGCCCGTAGACGTTGTAGATGCTCGCGCTGTCGGGATCGAGCTTCACGGCCTCGCCGAGCTCCTCGAGCGCGACGTCCATCTGCCCGCGCTCGTAGTACGCCGCGGCGATCTCGGTGTGCAGCTTCGCGCGCTCCTTGGGGCTCACCTCGGGCGGCTTCGGCGGCGGCAGCTGCGCCGCGGGCGGCGGCGCTGGCGCGGGTGCGGGCGGCGTGGAGCCGCACGCGGCGACGAGCGCCGCGGCGGCCAGGGCCAGGAGGAAGCGATGCGGTCGGGACATGGCGGCTTTCTCGCGTTGACTCAGTGCGTCGGCGTCGCCTGCCGGAGGCGGACGACGCGCCGCTGCGTGCGGTCCTGCACGCGTCCCGCGAGCTGGCCGCAGGCGGCGTCGATGTCCTCGCCGCGCGTCTTCCTGATCGTCGCGACCAGCCCTGCGTCGGCCAGCGTTCGCTGGAAGGCGAGGATGCGC
>DASQBO010000468.1:0-3571 GCA_035635175.1 Casimicrobiaceae bacterium
CAAGGAGAGCGAGATCCGCGTCGCGGAGAGCGCGCTGCGCGACATCGTCCGCTACTACACGCGCGAGGCCGGGGTGCGCAACCTCGAGCGCGACATCAGCAAGATCTGCCGGAAGGTCGTGAAGGCGCTGCTCCTGCGCAAGAGCGAGGGCAAGACGCGCACGGCGAAGGGACCGGTCGAGGTCACGTCGAAGAATCTCGACAAGTACCTCGGCGTGCGCCGGTTCACGTTCGGCCTGGCCGAGAAGAAGAACCAGGTCGGGCAGGTGACCGGGCTCGCCTGGACCGAGGTGGGCGGCGATCTCCTGACCGTCGAGGCGGTCGCGCTTCCGGGCAAGGGCAAGACGACGACGACGGGCAAACTCGGCGACGTGATGAACGAGTCGATCGCCGCCGCGATCTCGGTCGTGCGCCACCGCTCGAAGCTGCTGGGCATCGCGCCGGACTTCTACCAGAAGACCGATCTCCACATCCACCTGCCGGAGGGCGCGACGCCCAAGGACGGGCCGTCGGCAGGGGGAGCCATCGTGACCGCGATCGTGTCGATCCTGACGGGAATCCCGGTGCGCGCGGACGTCGCGATGACCGGCGAGATCACGCTGCGCGGCGAGGTGCTGCCGATCGGCGGCCTGAAGGAGAAGCTGCTCGCCGCGGGCCGCGGCGGCATCAAGACGGTGCTGATCCCCGAGGAGAACGTCAAGGACCTGGCGGAGATCCCGGACGAGATCAAGAACCGCCTCGAGATCCGGCCGGTGCGCTGGATCGAGGAGGTGCTCGGGGCGGCGCTCGAGCGGCTGCCGGCGCCGATGCCGGAGGCCGCCGGCGCCGAGCCGCCGGCTGCCGTGCCTGCGACGCCCGTCGAGGAGCCCCCCGCGCTCATCAAGCACTGACGGCGAAGCTCTCTCGAGCGAGGCTCCGGTGAACAAGTCCGATCTCATCGACGCGATCGCGCGTCACGCCGACATCTCGAAGGCCGCGGCCGGGCGTGCGCTCGACGCGCTCACCGGCGCGATTACCGGAACGCTCGAGAAGGGCGGCACGGTGACGCTCGTCGGCTTCGGCTCGTTCTACGTCGGGCACCGCACCGCGCGCCAGGGGCGCAATCCGCAGACAGGCGCTTCGGTACCGATCCCGGCCGCGAAAGTCCCCAAGTTCCGCGCTGGCAAGGCGCTCAAGGATGCGGTAGACTGACGGGCTCGATCGATCACGCCCGCCGGGGCTCCGCACCCGGCCGGTGCGGGTGCTTAGCTCAGCTGGTAGAGCGTCGCCCTTACAAGGCGAATGTCGGCGGTTCGATCCCGTCAGCACCCACCATGTGCAACGCGCGGACCGGTTCGGGAGTGGTAGTTCAGTTGGTTAGAATACCGGCCTGTCACGCCGGGGGTCGCGGGTTCGAGTCCCGTCCACTCCGCCAGTAGTTACGAAGGGCGAACGCGAGTTCGCCCTTTTTGATGCGCCGCGGGCGGGTGGCCGCGCGGCGCTTGGAGCCTTCCCGCCATGTTCGACGTCGTCGCGAAGCACAAGCGGATCGTCCAGATCATCCTCGCGCTGATCACGCTGCCGTTCGCGTTCTTCGGCGTCGACTACTACTTCCGCCGGGGCGACGCGGAGGGCGAGGTCGCGACCTTCGACGGCGGCCGCGTGACGCAGGCCGACTTCGCCAACGCGCTGCGCGACCAGCAGGAGATGCTGCGGCGCACGCAGCGCGCGGTCGACCCCGCCCTCTTCGACAATCCCGAGGTTCGCTACAGCATCCTCCAGAACGTGATCCGCGAGCGGCTGATCGAGAAGAAGGGCGCCGACCTGCACTTCACGGTGTCGAACGAGCAGGTGTTCGAACGGATCGCGGCGGACCCGCGCTTCCAGGACGGGACCAAATTCTCGCTCGACAAGTACAAGCTGCTGCTCGCGCAGGCCGGGATCCCCGAGGCCGCTTACGAGAACAGCGTCCGCCAGCAGCTTCTCTCGGAACGGATCGTCGATCCGATCGTCTCCGGCGCGATCGTCGCGAAGTCCGCGGGGGAGGGATTCGTCACGATGCTCGAGCAGCAGCGCGAAGTCGCCGTCGCGACCATCGACGCCACGCCGTTCGTGAAGGACGCCAAGGTCGACGATGCCGCGGTCAAGGCGTTCTACGACGCCAACACCGCCGCCTTTCGCACGCCCGAGGAAGTCAGGTTCGAGTACGTCGTGCTCACGCCGGACGCGCTGAGCGCGCAGACGACCGTCACGCCCGAGGAGCTCAAGGCGCAGTACCAGGCGCAGATCAAGCAGTACACGCGCGACGAGGAGCGGGAGGCTGCGCACATCCTGATCGCGGTCAAGCCGGACGCGTCGGACGCCGAGAAGGCCGCTGCGCGGAAGAAGGCGGAGGACATCGCCGCTAAGGCGAAGGCCAATCCCGCGAAGTTCGCCGAGCTCGCGAAACAGTACTCCGAGGACCCGGGCTCCGCGGGGCAGGGCGGCGATCTCGGCAGCAATCCGCGCGGGATCATGGTCAAGGCCTTCGACGACGCGGTGTTCGCGATGAAGCCGGGCGAGATCGTCGGACCCGTGCAGTCCGAGTTCGGCTTCCACGTGATCAAGCTCGTCGGCATCACGCCGGCGCGTACGCTCTCGTTCGACGAGGCGAAGGGCACGATCGAGACCGATCTCAAGCGGCAGAAGGTCGCGCAGAAGTTCGCCGCGGCCGCCGATCAGTTCCAGAACCTGGTCTACGAGCAGGCGGACTCGCTCGCCGGCGTGGCGAAGGCGCTCGACCTCGAGGCCAAGACGTCGCCGTGGGTCACGCACGCCGATGCGCAGCGGCTCGCATTCGGCAACGCGAAGTTCGTGCAGGCGCTGTTCGCGCCCGAATCGGTCACCGCGAAGCGCAATACGGAGGCGATCGAGGTGGGCCCCAACACGCTGATGGCGGGGCGCGTCCTCGAGTACAAGCCCGCCGCGGCGCGGCCGTTCGACGAGGTCAAGGACGAGATCCGCCGCCAGCTCGTGCAGAGGGAAGCGAGCGAGATGGCGCAGAAGCTCGGCCGCGAGAAGCTCGCGCTGCTCGAGCAGGGCAAGAGCGACAAGGAGGCCGGCGTGACGTTCGGGAAGCCCGTGAGCGTCCTCCGGAACCAGATGCAGCCCGGCTTCTCGCCCGACGCGCTCACGGCCGTGTTCCGCGCCGACGCGGCGAAGCTGCCGCAGTACGTCGGCGCGACCAACGAGCGCGGTGGATACTCGATCTACCGCGTGCAGAAGACGATGCTGCCGCCGACGGTCAACGACCCCTCGAAGCTCAACGCCGCGCGGGGCCGAATCGGCGAGCTGCGGAGCCGTGAGCTCTTCGACGCGTACGTGGCTTCGCTCAAGAGCAAGGCCGACGTGCGGATCAACCAGACCAACCTCGCGAAGAAGTAGCGCCGCGAGCCGAGGAGCAGGGGCCCCACGAAGTGGGGATGCGACTCCCGGCGAGTCGGCGCATGAGGCCGACCGCTCGGCGCAACGATCGGGCAAGACGGCGCGGAGGCCGCCGCCGCGAGCCGAGGAGCAGGGGCCCCACGAAGTGGGGATGCGACTCCCGGCGAGTC
>DASQBO010000469.1:0-6917 GCA_035635175.1 Casimicrobiaceae bacterium
GAGCGAAGTCCTCCGACCACTGGCTGCGATCGACGAGGTAGCCCTCGCCGTCGGTCTCGATCGCGCGGCCGGCGACGTCGATCGTGCGGGTGAGCGGGTTTCGTGCGTTCATGGGGCCTGGCGGGGAGTCACGGGATCAGCGCTTCGCGTCCGCGCATCGCGTCGACCTGGGCGATGCCGCCGTCGCGCCGTTGCCGGCAGCCGCTGCGCCGGGCGAATTCGACGAACCGCGCCGCCCAGTCGCGACCGCCGGTCGAGCGCAGGTGCGCGAACGAAGCGAGCACGTTGTCCACGACGATGCCGTCGTGGTGCCCGTCGACGCCGTGGCCGCGCCGTACGTCGTAGGCGTACCGCGTGTCCGCCGGGAGGTTCTCGAGCGACGCGTAGTGAAATTCGTGTGCGCGGAGCGCGGAGGGCGCGCCAGGCGCCGCCGGCCACGGAAACGCTGCCGTTTCCTCGAGGTTCACGTAACCGCGTCCGACCGGCCGCTCGTGCATGGTCGCGTCGCCCGGGATCGCCCCGACCATGCGGTAGGTGCGCCCGCCGTGCGTCAGCGAGCGTGCGAGGTACATGAGGCCGCCGCATTCGGCGTACACCGGCAACCCTGCGCCGATCACCTCGCGGAGGCGTCCGCGCAGCGCGGCGTTGGCCTCGAGCTCGGCGGCGTAGAGCTCCGGGAAGCCGCCGCCGATGAACAGCGCATCGACGCTTGGGAGGTCGGTGTCCGCGAGCGTGTCGAAGCGCACGAGCGTCGCGCCCGCCGCGCGCAGCGCGTCGAGGTCGTCCGCGTAGTAGAAACCGAACGCGCGGTCCTGCGCGACGCCGATCCTGAGGTCGGAATCGCCGGCGCGGCGTAAGGATTCGACCGCTGCCGCCGCCGGGGCGGGCGGGACGGCCGCCGAGGACGCGATGTGCAGCACACGATCGAGGTCGACCTGGCGCGCGATCGTCGCGCCGATGTCCGCGATCCGGCGCGCGGCGTCGTCCGCCTCGTTGCTCGGCATGAGCCCGAGGTGCCGCTCGACGATCGACAGGCGGGGATCGCAGTGGACCGCGCCCAGCACCGGCACGTCGGTGTAGTGCTCGATGACGAGGCGCAGCTTCGCCTCGTGGCGGCTGCCGCCCAGGTTGTTGAGGACGACGCCTGCGATGCGGATCTCGCGGTCGAACGCCTGGTAGCCGAGGATCAGCGGCGCGATGCCCCGGGTCATCCCGCGCGCGTCGATGACGAGCACGACGGGCAGGCCGAGCATCCGGGCGAGCGCCGCGTTGCTGTTGCTGCCGTCGAGGGCCAGCCCGTCGTAGAGACCCTTGTTGCCCTCGACCAGCGCGAGGTCGGCGCCCGCCGCGTGGCGGCGGAAAGCGGCGACGATCTCGGCTTCCTCGGACAGGTAGGGATCGAGATTGCGACAGCGCCGGCCCGCGGCCGCGGTGAGCCACATCGGGTCGATGAAATCCGGGCCCTTCTTGAAGGGCTGCACCTTGATGCCGCGCGCGGCGAACGCGGCACACAAGCCGAGGCTCACCGTCGTCTTGCCCGACGACTTGTGCGCGGCCGAGACGAGGAGGCCGGGGACCGAGGGCGCCATCAGCCGGCTCCGCCCTTCGCCGCCGCCGCGACGTCGGCGTCCGGCAGGAACGGCAGCGCGCCCACGCCGACGACGGCGATCAGGAAGGCGACGCCCAATCCGCCGACGCCGAGCACGATCTCGGGCAGGCTCGGCGCGTACGCCTGCACCTGCCCGTCGCCGAAGCTGCTCGAGACCGCATAACCGGGGAAGATATCGAGCGGAAAGGCCTGGCCGCCCAGGATGAAGACGTAGAGCCACGCGAAGGCGCCGGCGGTCACGAGGAGCGATGCGATCCGCGTCGCGCGGGCGTCGGCGAGGCGCGGGTACCAGAGGAGGGCGAGCGGAACGAGGCCGCCCGCGACGACGAATCCGCCCCAGAACAGGACCGGATAGACGCCGCCGTCGACGAGCAGGAAGCGCTCGAACGCCTGCTGCTTCGCGAAATACGCGTTGACGAAGTGGTGGATCAGGCCGAAGTAGAGCGCGGCGGCGACGAGCACGGCGAGCAGCCGCCGCATCCGGTGGAGCGCGTCGACCGGCAACGGCCGTGCGCTCCACGCGGCGAACCCGGCCTGGGCGAGGAGGAACGCGGCGAGACCCCACGCAAACGACAGCACGATGAACAGCGGCGGCAGGAGCGCGCTGCCGTACGCCTGCCGCGCGACCAGGAACGCGAAGATCGTGCCGGTGCCCGTGGTCAGCACGAGCCGCCAGACGAACGCGGCGACGCCCGCTGCCTTCGAATACGCGCCCATCCGGCGCTCCATGAGCGTCCACAGGTAGACCGCGACGATCGCGGTCATCCCCGAGTACAGGAACACGTTCCACGCGAACACCGACGTCAGGTTGTAGTGCGTCGCCGCGACGACGAGCCGTTCCGGACGCCCCAGGTCCAGCATCAGCACGAACAGGCCGCCGGCGAGCAGAGCGAGGCAGAGCAGGCCGGACAGCGGCGCGTGCGGCTTGTACTCGGTTCGCCCGAACACCGAGCCGATCGACGCGACGTTGAGCACGCCCGAGGCGGCGACGATCATGTAGATCGCGAACACGTGCGGCATGCCCCAGACGATCTGGTTGTTCATGCCGGTGACGACGTGACCGCGGTCCTCCATGACGTGCGCGGCGACGAGCCCCGCGAGGGTCACGAGCGCGCCGATCGCGGCCAGTGCCCAGGTGGAGCGGTTTCCTTGGCGTGCGGAGTCGGACATCGCGTCAGAGGCCCTGGTAGCGCACGGCGGTGCCGAGCTTCAGGTCGGCGCGGACCTGCGTGGTCGCCACCGCCGCGATCCGCTGCGAGATCTCGGAGCGGGGATCGCTGAGGTTGCCGAAGAGGATCGCCTTGCGGCCCGTCGCGGCGCAGGCCTCGACGCAGGCCGGGATCCGGTCGCGGTCGATCCGGTGGACGCACAGCGTGCACGATTCCACGCAGCCCTTGCCGCGCGGGACGTCGGGCTTCTGTCCCGTGACGGGCTCGTGCACGAACGAGCGCGCCTTGTACGGGCAGGCCATCATGCAGTAGCGGCAGCCGATGCACGTGTGCCGGTCGACGAGCACGATCCCGTCGGCGCGCTTGAACGACGCTCCGGTCGGGCAGACGTCGACGCACGGCGGATCTGCGCAGTGCTGGCACATCATCGGCAGCGAGCGCGCCTCGCCGCGCGCGTCCCGGAGCTCGATCTTGCGGATCCACTGCGAAGCGGTCGCGCTCTTCGCGCCCGCGAGCCCGTTCTCGGTGTCGCAGGCGACGACGCAGGCGTCGCAGTCGGATGCGCAGGCGTTGACGTCGACCAGCATCCCCCAGCGCACGTTCGGGGACGCCCCCTCGGCCGGGGGCCGCCCGTGCGCGAGGTCGAACAGCGTGATCCCGGGCGCGAGCGTGACGCCGGCCATGGCGGCGCCCCACGCGAGCACCTGCCGGCGGCCGCGGTCGATCGAGTGTGCCCCCACGCTTGCGGTTGTCGCCGCTGCGCGGCCTCCCGAGGGGGAGGCCTTCGCGTTCGCACCTTGAGGCGGCCTTGCGGCGCTCATTGCCGCGGGGCCTCCGCGACGGTCCGCGGCCGGTCCGAGTGACACTCGAAGCAGTCGAGCTTGACCGCGGCGAAGGCGTGGCAGCCTTCGCAGAAGGCTTCGCGGCTGCCGGTGACGCGCCCGGTCTCGCGGCTCGCGTGGCAGTCGACGCAGTTCGCGAGGCTGTGCTGTGTCGTGCGGATTCCCTCGTGCACGGTGCGGTCGCGGTGATGCTTGAGAAACTCCATGTGGTTGCGCCGCATCGTCGCCGTGTCCTCGACGCACCGGGCGCCCGCTTCGGCCGGGATCGCCCGCACCGGCGCCGGCACGCGCGACGCGGCGATCCCCGCGGCCGCGACGGCGAACGCGGCGGCGGCGAGCGCGGCCAGCGCAGCCGCACGCAGCGCGCCCCGCCGTCCGCCGTTGCCGCGCGCGCGCATTCGCCGCATGTCGCTACTCGCCGAGTCCCATCTGGATGTAGCCGGTCGGGCACACGTCCTTGCAGATGTGGCAGCCGATGCACTTGTCGTAGTCGGTGTAGACGTAGCGTCCCGTGGTCGCCTCCTTCTTCGGCACCCGGGCGACCGCCGTCTGCGGGCAGTAGACGACGCAGTTGTCGCACTCGAAGCACTGGCCGCAGCTCATGCACCGCTTGGCCTCGGCGACGGCCTCCGCCTCGGCCAGCGGCGCGAGACGCTCCTCGAAGTTGCCGAGCGCGCTCTCGCGGGTCAGCGTCGTCACCGCGCGCCGATGCCGCGGCGTGTAGGTGAAGTGGCCGAGGAAGAGCTCCTCGTGCGGGATCACGTAGCGGTCGGACCGGTTGTCGTAGTTGTGGATCCCGGCGCTCGACTTGTCGGTGCCGTGGATCGGCTCGTGCACTTCGGTGAACGTGCGGCCGGCCTCGATCATCTTGCGCATGAGGTCGAACTGGTGGACGTCGACCTTCGGCCGTTTCTCCTGGTCCTCGCCGCGCAGGAAGCGGTCGATGCCCTCGGCGGCGATGGCGCCGTGGCCGATCGCGGTCGTGAGCAGATGCGGGCGCAGCACGTCGCCGCCGGCGAACGTCCCGGGCTTGCCGGCGAGCTGGTAGTTCCTGTCGGCGGTCACGCCGCCCTTGCCGTTGTCGAATTCCTCGAGGCCCGTGAAGTCGACCGCCTGACCGACCGCGGAGACGATGAGGTCGGTCGGGATGTCCTCTTCCGTACCCTCGATGATCTTGATCTCGAGCTTCGGGCCGACGAACTTCGCCTCGCAGCGCGCGACCTTGAGCGCGACCGCGCGTCCCTGCGCGTCCTTGACGACGCCGACGGGCGCCATGCCGCCGCGGATGTCGATCCCTTCCGCCTTCGCCTGCTCGACCTCGTGCTTGTTCGCCTGCATCTTGTCGATGGCGAACACCGACGTCAGCACGACCTCCGCGCCCTGCTTGACCGACACCTCGGCCACGTCGTGGGCCATGTGGCCGGCGATCGCCAGCTCCGGGAAGTCGGTCGGCTTGGCGTGCCCGATGTGCCCGAGCCGCCGCGCGACGGTCGCGACGTCGATCGACGTGTCGCCGCCGCCGATGACGACGACCCGCTTGCCGACGTGGCGCAGCCGTCCGTCGTTGAATGCCTTGAGGAACGCCATCGCGGTGACGACGTTCGGCGCGTCGCCGCCGGGCGCCGGCAGCGGACGCCCCGATTGCGCGCCCATCCCGAGGAACACCGCGTCGAAGTCCCCGCGCAGCGATTCGAGCGTGACGTCGGTGCCGATCCGGCACTTCGTGTGGACCGTGACGCCGAGGTCGACGATGCGCTGGATCTCGGCATCGAGCACCGCGCGCGGCGTGCGGAAGCCGGGGATCCCGTAGCGCATCATGCCGCCCAGGTGCTCGTGCTCGTCGAAGATCGCGACCTCGTGGCCCATCTTCGCGAGCTGGTAGGCGCAGGAGAGCCCGGCCGGGCCGCCGCCGATGACGGCGACCTTCCTGCCGGTCTTCGCCGCGGGCGCGGGGAACGCGAGCTTGTTCGCGATCGCGTACTCGCCCAGGAAGTGCTCGACCGAGTTGATGCCGACGTGGTCCTCGACCTCGTTGCGGTTGCAGCCGGTCTCGCACGGCGCCGGGCAGACGCGGCCCATGACCGACGGGAACGGGTTCGCCTCGGTCAGGCGGCGCCAGGCGTACTCCTGCCAGGGCACGCCCGCCGGCGGCTTCTCGATGCCGCGGACGATGTTGAGGTAGCCCCGGATGTCTTCGCCCGACGGGCAACTGCCCTGGCACGGCGGCGTCGACTGGATGTAGGTCGGGCACTTGTGCGACCAGCTTGCCTGGAAGATCTGGTCGCGCCACGAATCCCACTTCGCGTCGCCTTCCTTGAAACGGCGGAAGCTGAGCTTTTCGCCGGCCTGGCGTGGAGGTGTGGACATCGGGGGGTCTCCGGTTGCGATCAGTGTTTGACGCCGAGGCGGATGGCGGTGCTGACGAGCTGGTGCACGCCGCCGACCATCCCCATCTTGAAGCCGTAGTACGGCAGGACCTTCGTGAACTGCGCCTTGCAGATCGCGCAGATCGTCGCCATGAAGTTGACGCCCCGGCCGTCGGCGACCTCGCGCAGCGCCTCCATCCGGGGCAGCGCGCCCTTGACCCTGAGGTCGAGGAGCTCGTCGGTGAGGAGGCCGCCGCCGCCGCCGCAGCAGAACGTCGCGTCGTGGGTCGTGCCGGCGCGCATCTCGACGTAGTGGTTCGCGACGGCGCGGATGATGTTGCGCGGGATCTCGAACTGGCCGCCCGGCGTGTCGCCCATCCGTGACGCGCGGGCGACGTTGCACGAGTCGTGGAACGTGACGACGCGGTGGTCGTTCGCTTCCCTGTCGAGCGTCAGCGCGCCGCGCTCGATCAGGTCCCACGTCACCTCGCAGATGTGCATCGGCTGCCGGTACGCCGGATCGAGCTGGCGCTGCAGCTGCTGCGCGAAGGGATCGGCGCCGCCGGCGCCGATGCCGGCGAGCGTGTTCCACATGCTGTACGCGACGCGCCACGCGTGGCCGCACTCGCCGACGACGATCCGCTTAACGCCGAGGTCGAGCGCCGCCTCCCGGATGCGCAGCGCGATCTTGCGAAGCTGGTCGTAGCTGCCGATGAAGAGGCCGAAGTTCCCGGCCTCGGACGCGTGCGACGAGAGCGTCCAGCGGATGCCCGCGGCGTGGAACACCTTGGCGTAGCCGATCAGGCTGTCCACGTGCGGCTCGGCGAAGAAGTCGGCCGACGGCGTGACCAGCAGCACCTCGGCGCCCTTCTCGTCGAGCGGGAAGCGGACGTCGGCGCCGGTTTCCTCCTTCACGTCCTCCTCGAGGCCC
>DASQBO010000470.1:0-3512 GCA_035635175.1 Casimicrobiaceae bacterium
GAGAGCGCAAGCGGACTCCGCGAGAGACGAGATTGACGTCCGTTATAATGGGCGCGTTGTCGGGATCAGAACCTATCTCACAATCAGCCGCGGGATGCGTTGCGGTCCAGAAAGCCCGGCCGCAAGGCGCGAGGAGGCAGTGTAGTGGTGCCTACACAACGACGAGCAACGCGGCGGCCGTGCTTCTCTGGCCGCAACCCGCAGGGACGGGCCCCCGGGGCCGCATTTCGTCGTTGCTCGTCGCTGGTTGGGGCTGGCCCAACGGCGCTCCTCGCGCCTGGAACTGCGGCTCCGGGAATCCCGTCGCACCCGTGGATGATTGTGAGATAGGTTCTAGGATCCGCATGGCCCGAACGCCGTCGCCTTCCCTATGCACGCCGATGCGCGGCCTCCGCTGGCTCGCGGCAGTCGCGCTCGCGCTGACGCTCGCTTCGTGCGGGCTCCTGCCCGAGGTCCAGGACGAGACGGCGTCCTGGTCGGCCGACAAGCTCTACAGCACCGCGCACGACGCGCTCGTTCAGGGCAATTATACGCGGGCGGTCAAGCTCTTCGAGCAGCTCGAAGCGCGCTTCCCGTATGGCCGCTACGCGCAGCAGGCGATCCTCGAATCGGCGTATGCGAACTATCGCGCCGGCGAGACGGCCGCCGCGGTCGCGGCCGCCGACCGCTTCATCCGAACCTATCCGAACCACCCGAACGTCGACTACGCCTATTACCTGAAGGGCCTCGTCTACTTCCGCGAGGACCAGGGGCTCCTGGGCTACGTCTACGAGCTCGACCTGTCGGAGCGCGAGCCGAAGTCGATGCGCGAGTCGTTCGCGGCGTTCAAGGAGCTCGTGACCAAGTTCCCGGACAGCCGCTACACGCCGGACTCCAACGACCGGATGCGCTACCTGACGAACTCGCTGGCGCTCTACGAGGTCAAGGTCGCGCGCTACTACTACAACCGCGGCGCGTACGTCGCCGCGGTGAACCGGGCGCAGACGGCGATCACCACGTACCCTCGCACCCCGGCGAACGAGGACGCGCTCCAGGTGCTCGTGCAGAGCTACGACAAGCTCGAGCTGCCGATCCTCCGCGACGATGCGCAGCGCATCCTGAAACAGACCTTCCCGCAGAGCAAGTACGTGACCGGCGTGTCCGACCGGCCGTGGTGGAAGCTCTGGTAGCGGCGCGAGCGGCTCGCCGGGGCCCCGGGCGCGAAGCGCCAAGGGGGAGCGAGCAATCGCGAGTCGCCGCAGGCGGCCGACGCCTCGGACTAACGACCGAATCAGGCGGTGCGGAGGCCGCGGACGCGGACGGGGAAGCAGGGGCCCCGCGCTTGCGCGGGGATGCGACCCGGAGCAGGGCCAGGCGGCCGACGTCTCGACGTAACGAAGAGGTGCGGCCGTGCGGAGGCCGCGGCCGCGGACCGCGTAGCAGGGGCCCCGCGCTAAGTCCGCTCCGCCGTCGCGAAAAACGCCCGGACGTCCGCGATCTCGCGCGTGCGCCGCATCGGCGGCAGGCTCTTCCAGATCCGGCGGCCGTAGGGCTTGTCGATCAGCCGCGGGTCCCCGATCATCAGCACGCCCCGATCCGTCTCCGTCCGGATCAGCCGCCCGGCGCCTTGCTTGAGCGCGATGGCCGCCTGCGGCACCTGCACCTCGAAGAACGGATTGCCGCCGGCGGCGCGCAGGTGCTCGAGCCGTGCGGCGAGCAGCGGATCGTCCGGCGGCGCGAACGGCAGCTTGTCGATCACGACGACCGACAGCGCGTCGCCCGGGACGTCGACACCTTCCCAGAAGCTGGCGCTGCCGAGCAGCACTGCATTGCCGAGCTCGCGGAAACGTGCGAGGAGCTCGCTCTTGGAACCGTCGCCCTGCGCGAGCAGCGGCCAGCGCAGCTTCTCGCGGGCGAGGAGCTCCCGCGCGACGTCGAGCGCGCGCAGCGTCGTGAAGAGCAGGAATGCGCGGCCGCCGCTCGCCTGGAGGACGGGCAGCGCCGCGCGGACGACGGCTTCCGTGTGCTCGCGCGAGTTCGGCGCCGGCAGGTCGCGCGGCACGTAGAGGAGCGCCTGCCGCCCGTAGTCGAACGGGGAGTCCCAGGCGCCTGTCCGCGCGTCGGCGAGCCCGAGGTCGCGCTGGTAGAGCGAGAAGTCGCCGCCGACCGCGAGCGTGGCGGAGGTCAGGATCCACGCGCGGCCCGAGGCGGCGACCTCGTGCGCGAAGACCCCGGCGATCGACAGCGGCGACGCATGGAGCTGGAAGCCCTGCGTGGTGACGTCGACCCAGCGCACCCATTCGGCTCCCGTCTCGGCGGCCTCGGCGTCGGGCGCGTCGTCGCCGAGGCCGCGCTGCCAGCGGGCGAGGGCGGCGGCCGCCTCGGTCGCGCGCGTCGCGCACTGGCCGAGCTCCTCGCTCCGCTCCGCGTAGCGGCCGAGCTCGGCAGCGAGCCGGTCGAGCGCCGCGGCGAGCTCGCCCAATGCATCCGTGAAGCCCTCGCGCTCCGCCGCCGCGCGCTGCGCGAGCTTCCCCGGCGCGTCGCCGAGCGCGAGCCGCACGCGGCGGACCGCGGGCGCGAGCTCCGCCGCCGCGTCGGGCAACTCGGGCACCTCGCGCGCGCCGGTCCGCGCCGCGACCTCGGCGTCGCGCGCGAGCTCCGCGAGCTTGCCCGCGGTGATCTGCTCGCCGAAGAAGAGCGTCGCCGTGTCGGGCAGCTGGTGCGCCTCGTCGAGGATGACCGTGTTGCACGCGGGCAGGAGCTCGGCCAGGCCTTCGTCGCGCAGCATCACGTCGGCGAAGAACAGGTGGTGGTTGATGACGACGACGTCGGCCTCGAGCGCCGCCTTGCGCGCCTTCAGCACGAAGCAGTCGCCGTGGAACGCGCAGCGGCTGCCGAGGCAGCTGTCGCGCGTGGACGTCACCTGCGGCCAGATCGTCGCGTTGTCGGGCACGTCGGCGAGCTCGCCGCGATCGCCGGTCGCGCTCGCGTGCGCGAACGCGACGATCTTCGGCAGGTGGCGTGCGTCCTCGCGCGAGGGGAGCCGGCCCTCGCGCGCCGTGCGCTCGAGATGGTGGTGGCACACGTAGTTCGCGCGGCCCTTGAGCAGCGCGAGCGTGACCGGGACCCCGAGCGCGGCGCGCACGAGCGGCAGGTCGCGCTGGAACAATTGGTCCTGCAGCGTCTTCGTGCCGGTCGACACGATGACCTTGCCGCCGTAGAGCAGCGCGGGGACGAGATACGCAAACGTCTTGCCGGTGCCGGTGCCCGCCTCGGCGACGAGCGGCGAGCGATCGGCGATCGCGCGTGCGACGGCCTCGGCCATCGCGAGCTGCTGCGGGCGCAGGCGGAATCCGGGCAGCGCGCGCGCGAGCGCGCCGCCTTCGCCGAAGACCGCGGTTAGGAGTCTGTCGGAGTTGCTTTCGTGCATGCGACGGAGGCGATCCGGGCGCAGATCAAGGCATGAGCCCGAAGCTATACCGGGCGTATGGGGAGGGCGAGTAACGCAGAAGTGCGCCCGGATCGCCCGGTCC
>DASQBO010000471.1:0-4174 GCA_035635175.1 Casimicrobiaceae bacterium
CGCCGGGGCGCGTCGCCGGTCCGTGTAGACGAACACGGCCGCGCCGGAAAGGATGACCCATTCGCAGAAGGAATAGATGGTGTAGCTTACGAACCTGGCGGCTGTCGGTCGGTTCTCGACGATCCACAGCGCGATGAACGATGCGACGGACGCGGAGACGGCCGCGCTCGCGACGACTGCGACTGCGTACGCTTTTCGCCGCGGCGCGGACGTGGCGCTCACGCGGTCCGCTACGACGACCGCCAGCACGAGCACGAAAGCGCCAAGCTGATCATGGAGGAACGTCGCGACCAGCGGCTTCCACAGCGACGGGCGTTGGAGCATCCCGTGCGACCAGACGATCGTGTGGTAGAGGAACGCCGCGCAGCCGAACGAGAACGCAGCGTGCAGCTGAGCCGAAGTGATCCGCCGGCATGCGTCGAGAACGGCGCCGGTCGTGAGCCGCTCGCGCGCCGGCGGGACGCCGGTGTCGACGAGGACTCTCACGCCGCGCCCTCCGGCTCCGGGACGACATGGGGAAGAACGATCGTCGCGACGACGCCGCGCGGCTCGTTCCGCTCGATCGTGAGCTCCGCCGCCGGACCGTACAGCGTGTCGAGGCGGGCGCGGATGTTGGCGAGGCCCGTGCCGGCGCCTGACGATTCACCGAAGCCGCCACCGGAATCCGCTACCCGGACCCGCATCCGCCCACCAACAACGTCGGCGCTGACGCGGACGTGCCCTCCCTCCGGCAGTGGCGCGAGGCCGTGCTTGATCGCATTCTCGGCAAGCGTGAGCAGCATCATCGGCGGCAGTCGGGCCGCGCGCAACGGCTCCGCGATGTCGATGTCGAAGGCGAGCCGCCGCCCCATCCGGATCCGCTGCACCGCCAGGTAGGCTTCGGTCAGCGCCGCCTCGCGCTCGAGCGTCGAGTCGGCGGCGCGCATCTGCGGCAGCGCCACCGCGAGGTAGTTCATCAGGTTCCCCAACATCGATTCGCCGCCGGCGGGATCCTTCGCGTAGAAGCGACGGACGTTGGCGAGCGTGTTGAAGAGGAAATGGGGCTCGATCTGGGCCTGTAGCACCTGCAGTCGCGCCTCGTCCATCTGCCGGCCGGCGCGGGCGCGGTCGAGCTCCGCGCGCCGGGTCGCCGCTTCGCTCTCGTCGGCCGTGCGCACGTGGACGAAGACGGCGGTGAGCAGGAGCGCGAGCAGCGCGTAGCGCGGCCAGGTGCCGACGACGGCCCACCCGAAGCCGCCGAGCTCGTCCAGGTCGAACGTCCCGACCGTCTCGATCGCGAAGAGCATCAGCGTTCCGACGAAGCTCGACACCAGGACGGCGGCGACGAGCGCCGGCGAACGCCAGCGCGACGGAGCCTGGTTGTACGTCACGATGACCGCAAGCGTCACCACGGCGGCGAGGCAGAGGCCCGAGACCAGCGCCTGCGCAAAGTTGCGGAGCCAGTCGGCGAAGGTGCCCTCGACGACCCAGATGCTGTTGCGGCGGACCGCGTTGAGCAGGCAGGGCACTGCGAGGAGCGTCGCGCCCTTCCACGTGAGGCCGGCGAGCCACGGCGCGTGCCGCTGCGCTGACGCCGGCTCGGGGACGCTTGCCGCCGAGGAACTCACGTCGCCTCCGTCCTCCCTCGCCGTGCCGGGTTGCCGGTCACGGGCCGCCTAGCTTACGGAACAGACCCCGCCGGCGGCAAGCAGCCCTTAGAATGGACACTTTTCGACCGGAACGACCGAATGAGCTACGAGAATATCGTCGTCGAGACCCGGGGCCGCGTGGGCCTGATCCGCCTCAACCGTCCGCAACGGATGAACGCGCTCAGCGACGCGCTCGCCGCGGAGATGTCCCGGGCGCTCGCCGCCTTCGACTCCGATGCCGGAATCGGCGCCATCGTCGTCACCGGGAACGACAAGGCGTTCGCGGCGGGCGCCGACATCGGCGCGATGGCCGAGTGGGACTACCAGAAGGTCTACGCCGACAACTACATCACGAAGGACTGGGAGGACGTGCGCAAGACGCGGAAGCCGGTGATCGCGGCGGTCGCGGGATACGCACTGGGCGGCGGCTGCGAACTCGCGATGATGTGCGACCTGATCGTGGCCGCGGACAACGCCAAGTTCGGCCAGCCCGAGATCACGATCGGGACGATGCCCGGCATGGGCGGCACGCAGCGGCTCCCGCGCGCCGTCGGCAAGGCGAAGGCGATGGACTGGTGCCTGACCGGCCGCATGATCGACGCGGCGGAAGCGGAGCGGAGCGGCCTCGTCGCGCGCGTCGTCCCGGCGGAGAAGCTCGAGGAGGAGGCGCTCGCCGTCGCCGCGAAGATCGCGTCGTTCTCGCTCCCGGTCGTCCTCAAGATCAAGGAGGCGATCAACCGCGCCTACGAGTCGTCGCTCGCGGAGGGGTTGCACTTCGAGCGGCGCGAGTTTCATGCGACGTTCGCGCTCGACGACCAGAAGGAGGGGATGCGGGCGTTCGTGGAGAAGCGCAAGCCGGCCTTCCGGCATCGCTGAAGGACGCGATGAGCGAAGCGAAGGCGCCGCAGGACATCGTCGTCGCGCGCCCCGCCGACGGCGTGGTCCGCATCACGCTGCAGCGACCCGAGGTCAGGAACGCGCTGCGCACGCAGACGCTCGCCGAGATCGCGGACGTGCTCGCAGGGGCGGCGGCGAGCGACGACACCCGCGCCGTCGTGGTCACGGGCGGCCTCGAGTGCTTCGCCGCCGGCGCCGACCTGCGCGAGATGGCTCCGCTGGGGGCCGTCGACGTCCTCGTGCACGAGCGCTCGCGGCATTGGCAGGCGATCGCGGCCTTCCCGAAGCCGCTCGTCGCTGCCGTCAACGGCTACGCGCTGGGCGCGGGCTGCGAGCTCGCGCTTTGCGCCGACATCGCGGTCGCCGGCACCAACGCGCAATTCGGCTTGCCGGAGATCAACCTCGGAATGATTCCCGGTGCGGGCGGCGTGCAGCGGCTCGCCCGCGTCGCCGGCAAGGCGCTCGCGATGCAGCTCTGCCTCACCGGACGGCCGATCGGCGCGCAGGCCGCGCTCGCTGCGGGGCTCGTGGTCGAGGTCGACGAGCCGGAAAGCGCGCTCGCCCGCGCGGTGGAAATCGCGTCGATCGTCGCCACGAAGTCGCCGCTGGCGGCGAAGCTCGCCAAGGAGGCCGTGCTGCGCGCCTTCGAGGCGCCGCTGTCCGCCGCGCTCGTCGCGGATCGCCAGGCATTCGCGCTCCTCGCGGCGAGCGAGGACCGCAACGAAGGGATCGCCGCGTTCCTCGAGAAGCGGCCGCCGCGCTTCAAGGGACGTTGAACCGCGGCCGTTCTCCGCCGGTCTACAATGGACGCGACGGACGCAGGCGGGAGACGATCGTGACGAATCGCATGCCGTGGCAACGTATGGCCGTCGCATTCGCCGGCGTCGCCGTCCTGGTCGCGGGGTGTGCGTCGACGACGCTCGAGACAACGTGGGCCGACCCGGGCTATACCGGCGGCCCGTTCAAGAAGGTGTTCGTCATGGGCCTCGCCGCCCGCGCGACGACCACGCGGCGCGTGTTCGAGGACATCATGGTCGCGAAGCTGCAGGCGGCGGGCGTGCAGGCCGTGCCGGCCTACCAGTTCGTCCCGGCCGACGGGGAGGTTCCCGAACCGGTGCTCGAGGCGGCCATCGCCAGGTCCGGTGCGGACGCCATGATGATGACGCGGTTGCTCGGAATCGAGACGCAGACCAGCGTGTCGACGGTGATGGTCCCGGGGCCGGTGATGGGGCCGATGTACGGACCCGGCTGGGGTCCGGGCTGGTGGGGCGCCTACAACGCCTGGTACGCGGTGCCGCAGGTGACGCAATACCACATCGCCATTGCGGAGACGACGCTCTACGACACCGGCACGAAGCGACTGGTCTGGACCACGACGTCGCGGACCTTCAACCCGCAGAGCGTGCAGCAGGAAGCGCCCGGCCTCGCGGATGCGGTGATCGGCGCGCTGCAGGCGCGGGGACTGATCGCGAAGAAATAGTCGACCGCAGGAACGGGGTCGCTCGCGATCGCGTCTACTCGCGCGTCGCCACGAACGTCATCGACCCCGAGTCGAATTTCAGCGTCAGCACGAGCTCGTTGCCGCGGAAGAGCTGCCCGGACACGGCGCCCAGGCCGCGCAGGAACTCGGCGTCCGTCGATCCGGGCGG
>DASQBO010000472.1:0-4440 GCA_035635175.1 Casimicrobiaceae bacterium
GGTCGAGACCGCGAGCGGGCCCCGGCGGTTCCGTCGACGGAGCGGTGCGGCGGGCCGGAAGCCGACTCAAGCCATTGAGAACAAACGACTAGATGGCACTACCCCGCCCGGCTCGGGCAGCCCCGGCGGCTGGCCTAGCTCCGGATGTCGATCACCGGAACGTGCCGGGAGAGCTCGCCGAGGAGGTCAGAGTCCAGCACCGCTCCCGCCGGCGCCGCAGCGACGAGCGGCACGTCCGCGCATCCCGTGGGTCGGAACGCCTGCAGCACCAAGCGTTCCACACCGTGCGCGGCGAGCTCCCGCGCCAGGGATTCCAGCGCGGGGGGCGGCGTGAGCGACGGGTGGACCGTCGTGCGGACCTCGAACGCGACGCCGGAGCGGACCACGACGTCGAGGCTTTCGAACGCGCCGAGCCCGCTTCCCGGAATCCCGGTGACCGCCCCGTAGTCGCCGCTTGCGGCCTTGACGTCGAGACCGACCCAGTCGACCTCCGGCAGGACGCGCGCGAGGCGCCGCGGGTAGGCACCCCCCGTGTGCAGGCCGATCGCAAAGCCCCGCGCACGCACCGCTGCGATCGCCGTCGGCAAGGCGGGCTGCGCCGTCGGCTCGCCGCCGGAGAAGACGACCGCGTCGAGCAGGCCGCGGCGCGAGGCAAGCCAGTCGAGGATCCGCGCGAAGTCGCGCTCGTCGTCGCCGCGTGCTGGCAGGAGCTCGGGGTTGTGGCAGTACCTGCAGCGCCACGGGCAGCCCTGGCAGAAGACGACCGCCGCGAGAGCGCCCGGGTAGTCGCCCGACGAGAAGGGCTCGAAGCCGCCGACGCGGAGCGCGCCGGCGCTCGCCGCGGGCGGGCGAGGCCGGGAATGCGGGTCGCCGTGCGACCGGCCTTCGTCGGGCATCGATTCCTCTCGTCGACGCGGTAGGCCGCGGACGGCCCGCTGCGCTACAGGTTCGGGCGCGCGCGTTCCTCGCGGAAGAACCGGCGCTCGCAGTGCTCGCCCTTCTTGCCGATGTTGAACGACGCGACCGGGCGGTGGTAGCCCATCACGCGCGTCCACACCTCGCAGCGCTGGCGCTCGTCGTCGGTCAGCGTGATCTCGGACAGGTGCCTTGTCTCGGTCATCGTATTCATGTCCCCTCCGTTGGGCAGTCGTTCACGCGGCGAGCCGCCGCCGCTTCTCCGCGAGCTTCTCGTCGTCGCACTTCGGGCAGAACTCGTGCTCGCCTTCCAGGTACCCGTGCTTCGGGCAGATCGAGAACGTCGGCGTGATCGTGATGTACGGCAGCCGGAAGCGCTCGAGCGCGCGCCGCACGAGCGTCTTGCACGCGGCCGGCGAGCTCAGCTTCTCGCTCATGTAGAGGTGGAGCACCGTGCCGCCCGTGTATTTCGTCTGCAGCTCCTCCTGCCGCGTGAGCGCCTCGAAGGGGTCGTCGGTGAAGCCGACCGGAAGCTGCGAGCTGTTCGTGTAATAAGGCATCTCGGGCGTTCCCGCCTGCAGGATGTCCGGCCAGCGCTTGCGGTCCTCCTTCGCGAACCGGTACGTCGTTCCCTCGGCGGGCGTCGCCTCGAGGTTGTACATGTGCCCGGTCTCCTCCTGGAAGGCGACGATGCGGGCGCGCAGGTGATCGAGGAGCCGGACCGCGAACGCGTGGCCCCACGGCGTCGTGACGTCGTCACGGCCGCGCGTGAAGTTGCGGATCATCTCGTTGATTCCGTTGACGCCGATCGTCGAGAAGTGGTTGCGGAGCGTGCCGAGGTAGCGCTTCGTGTACGGGAAGAGCCCCTGGTCGATGAGCCGCTGGATCACCTTCCGCTTCACCTCGAGACTGTCCTTCGCGTGGCCCAGGAGCTCGTCGAGCCGCTCGAAGAGCCCGATCTCGTCGGCGGCGAACAGGTAGCCGAGCCGCGCGCAGTTGATCGTGACGACGCCGACCGATCCCGTCTGCTCGGCGGAGCCGAAGAGCCCGTTGCCGCGCTTCAGGAGCTCGCGCAGGTCGAGCTGCAGCCGGCAGCACATCGAACGGATCATGTTCGGCTTCAGCTCCGAATTCACGAAGTTCTGGAAGTACGGCAGGCCGTACTTCGCCGTCATCGCGAACAGCGCCTCGCAGTTCGGATGGTCCCAGGCGAAATCCGGCGTGATGTTGTAGGTCGGGATCGGGAACGTGAACACGCGGCCCTTGGCGTCGCCCGTCGTCATCACCTCGATGTACGCGCGGTTGATCATGTCCATCTCGGGCTGCAGGTCGCCGTACGCGAACGGCATCTCCTCGCCCGCGATCACCGGAATCTGCTCGCGGAGATCGTCCGGGCAAACCCAGTCGAACGTGAGGTTCGTGAACGGCGTCTGCGTGCCCCAGCGCGACGGCACGTTGAGGTTGTAGATCAGCTCCTGGATGCACTGCTTGACCGCGTCGTAGCTCATCGCATCCCGGCGGATGAACGGCGCCATGTACGTGTCGAACGAGCTGAACGCCTGCGCGCCGGCCCATTCGTTCTGCAGCGTGCCCAGGAAGTTGACGATCTGCCCGACCGCGCTCGACATGTGCTTGGGCGGCCCCGCCTCGACCTTGCCCGGGACTCCGTTCAGCCCCTCGTGCAGGAGCTGCCGCAACGACCACCCGGCGCAGTAGCCCGCGAGCATGTCGAGGTCGTGGATGTGGACGTCGCCGTCGCGGTGGGCCCGGCCGATCTCGGGCGCGTAGACGTGCGAAAGCCAGTAGTTGGCGACGACCTTGCCCGACACGTTCAGGATCAGGCCGCCGAGCGAATACCCCTGGTTCGCGTTGGCGTTGACGCGCCAGTCCTTCTGCTCGAGATACTCGTCGACCGACTGCGCGACGTCGACCAGCGTCTTGCGGTCGGCACGCAGGCGCTCGTGGCGGTCGCGGTAGACGATGTACGCGCGCGCGGTGTGGAACCAGCCGGCGGCGGCGAGGGTGTGCTCGACGCAATCCTGGATCGTCTCGATGTCGGGAACGCCCCCGGCGTGCCGGTGCGCGAGGACGCGGCCCACGCCGATGGCGAGCGCATTCGCCTCCGCGGCGTCGAACTCGCCGGTGGCCGCCCCGGCCCGAGCGATCGCCGAGGCGATCTTGCGGAGCTCGAACGGGACGCGCTGGCCGTCGCGCTTGACGACTTCGCGGGGGAGTGCCGGGGTGGCCGTGGCCGACGGCGAAGCGGCCGCCGTCGCGGCGTTGAGTGCAGACATCGGGTTTCCTCCTGCCGGGTTCGGCGCCTGTATGGGGCCGACCACAAGATGTTGTGCGTTCGACGGAGGCTAGTCGCAAGGTCTTGCGATCGCAATCCAGCCGGGGCGGCAGTTGTCGATTTCTTGATCCGGATCAAGAAAGCCTCGGCGCAAACAACTCGGTGAGATCTTTTCCGACAAACGGTTAGGCTCACTTCTTCACCCTCTTTATGACAGGCTGCCCGCAGGCTCGGCACGCTAGAATCGGCCGGGGATCGCGGCCGTCCATGCGGCGCGATGGCCGTTTTGGAGTGTGCGCTCACTCTAGATCAATCCCTTCCGCTTCCGATCGTTCGCAAAGGAGATTTTCCCGATGTCCTCGCATCGCCTCGCGCTCCTCGTTGCCGGCGCACTCGCTGTGCTGGTCGCAATCCCTGCCGCCGCGCAGGTCGCGGTCGCCGATCCCTGGGTGCGCGGCACCGTCGCCGGCCAGATGGCCACCGGCGCCTTCATGCGCCTCACCTCGCGCACCGACCTCTCGCTCGTCGCCGCCGCCTCGCCCGTCGCGAAGATCGTCGAGATCCACGAGATGAAGCACGAGGGCGGGATGATGAAGATGAGCGCCGTCGAGCGCCTTGCGCTGCCGGCGAACAAGACCGTCGAGCTCGGGCCCGGCGGCTACCACGTGATGCTGATGGGCCTCGCGCAGCCGCTCAAGGAAGGCGAGACGGTCCCGCTCACGCTGACCTTCGAGGACAAGGCCGGCAAGAAGCAGACGGTCGAGGTCAAGGCGCCCGTGCGGGCCCTTACGGCACCCGCGAAGTAGCGGCCGCTACGCGCGGGCCGTCGCCGCGCGCCGACGCGCGACGCGCATCGCCGCGACGAACGCGGCGAGCACCGCGGCGACCACCGCGGCGCCGAGCCAGGAGTCGCTCCCCGCGGCCCACTCGTCCAGGGCGGGCACGAGGAACTTCGCCAGCGTGTAGGCGCCGACGACGAGGCTTACCCCGGCAACGGCGAGCGCCATCACGCGGGACGCGACGACCGCGGTGCGATCGGCACGGCGGATGAGCCGGTTGATCCACAGGCCGTTCGCGCCGTCGACGGCGAGCATCGCCAGCACGAAGAGCGCGGCGACGAACAGCGCGTCCGGGAGCCCGCCGAAGCGCACTGCCGCGAGCGCGAACAGCGCCGCCTGCGAGACGGTGTCGAACGACAGCGCGAACAGCGCGCCCACCGCGGCGATGGCCCA
>DASQBO010000473.1:0-3774 GCA_035635175.1 Casimicrobiaceae bacterium
GCCCATCAGCATGAACGATTCGCCGCCGAGGCTCGCGCCGAAACCGCCGACTTCTTCGGGCATGACGTGGCCGCTCCACCGGGGATCGGCGAGCAGCACGTCGAGCGCCGCCGACAGCGCGAGCGGCCGCACCGCCTGCAGTCCGAGAAAGTCCCGCAGGTGCAGGACGAGGTACGCGAGGTCGCCGACGTCCTCGAGCTTCAGGTTCCCGAAACGGCCGTCGCCGTGGAGCGGGGCGACGACGACGTAGCCGTAGCTCGCGAGCAGCGCCACCGCGTCGATGTAGTCGTTGGACAATGGCGAACCCAGGTAGCCGTGCGAGAAGAGCAGGATCGGGAACCGCGTCGTAGCGTCGGGCCACCACGGCAGGTCTCCCGCGCGCTGCATCCGCGGCACGGACTTGCCGTTCGGCAGCAGGTAGTCGGGACGGGTGTTGTCGGCGGACGTCGGGTAGCAGACGATGACGACGTGCGGCATCGTCGTGCCCGCGAACGACCCATAGACGTCGCTGTCGTTCGGGATCGGCAGCGACAGCGTGATCGTGTCCGCCGCCTCGGACAACAGGCTCGTGATGTAGCGCGGCGTCCCGTCGGCTCGCGCGACGCCTTCCCAGTAGTCCTGGACGTCCTCGCCGGGCAGGAGCCGGCTGAAATCCTGCGCGACGTCGCTGCAGGCCACCGGGTACTTGCCGGGCGCCGGACGCGGCGGCACCGTCAGCGCCGGCTGCGCGTCCGTGGCGGGAGGAAGCGCGAGGCATCCGAGCGCCAGGCACCCTGCCGCCAGCTTCACCGCAGCCTTGACCGCCGAATGCGCCATCCGCAACCTTTCCCGGGAATGAAATGTCGAAGCCTCCGTTAACGATAGCGCAGCCGACGAAAGTTCCGGTGGCGCGCCCTGCAAGGAAAGCGCTGATTGTCGTGTAGGGCAATGCCACGTCCCGACGATTTGCGCGGCGGTGCCGGAGTCCGTCATGATCACGCCTTGCCCCGACCGGAGTCTCATCGTGCGCAGCCTCGTCCATGCTCTCGCCGTCGTCGCCGTGCTCGTCGCGCTGCCCGCCCACGGGGCGCTCAGGCCCGGCGACAAGGCGCCCGACTTCACGGCGCAGGCCTCGCTCGGGGGCAACGTGTTCACCTTCGCGCTCGCGGACGCGCTGAAGAAGGGTCCCGTCGTGCTGTATTTCTATCCCGCCGCGTTCACGACGGGCTGCACGATCGAGGCGCACGATTTCGCCGAGGCGACCGACGCGTACCGCGCGCTCGGCGCGACGGTCATCGGCGTGTCCGCCGACGACATCGCGACCCTGAACCGGTTCTCCGTGAGCGAATGCCGCAGCAAGTTCGCGGTGGCGGCCGACGGCGACCGCAGCATCATGAAGTCCTACGACGCGGTGTACGCGCGCAAGCCCGAATACGCCGACCGCGTCTCCTACGTGATCTCGCCCGACGGGCGCATCGTCTACGCGTACACTTCGCTCAATCCGGAGAAGCACGTGGCGAACACGCTCGACGCGCTCCGGAAGTGGGTCGCGGAGCAGAAGCGCTAGAGGCCGACGGGCTTGACCGGCGTCAACGCGCCGGGGGCGCTCCGCCCCGACAATCCGGACGTAGCCTCCGCGCCGCGGGATCCTCCTCGCGGCACGCGCTCCCGACGGACGACCCCATGCAACCTCTTCCCCACCGGTACACGACGAATGCCGTGGGCGGACCCGAAGGCACGATCGCGGTCTCGGCGCCCGGCCTGCCCGACCTCGCGACGGCGGCGCCCGCCGAGTTCGGCGGCCCGGGCGACCTCTGGTCGCCGGAGGCGCTCCTCAGCGCGTCGGTCGCCGACTGCTTCGTGCTCACGTTTCGCGCACTGGCGCGCGTCGCGAAGGTCGAGTGGAGCAGCCTCGACGTGCGCGTCGAGGCCGTGCTGGACCGCGCCGACGGCGTCACCCAGTTCACCCGCTTCGTGACGCGCGCGACGCTGACGATGCCGCCGGCGGGTGACGAGGCGAAGGCGCGCGCGCTCCTCGAGAAGGCCGAGGCACGCTGCCTCGTCGCCAACTCGCTCAAGGGTGCGCGCGAGCTCGCCGTCGAGATCGTCCGCGGCGGCTGAAGCGTCTGCGTCAGACTGTTCCGCCGCGCCCCCGGGGCGGCGTGCGGTCGAAGAGAAGGTGATCGACGTCCGCCTCGGCCTGCAGCCAGTCGTCGACGTCGTAGCCGTCCTCGTAGTTGCGCTCGGTGTAGCGCCGGTACGCGGCCTCGCTGATCATCCGGTGCCGCAGGTCCGGGTCGAGCGCATCGTGCGCTCCTTCCGCGAAGAACTGGTCCGGCGCGCGTTCCGCTTCGGGCTCGTCGGCGACGACGGGCAGGGGTTTCGGATGTCCGGCGGGAACGTGGATCACCGCGCGGCCGTGTGCCGTACGCGCGTTCGTCCGGGTGGACTTGCTCTGTCGGAGTTGTCGGGCCATGGTTCCATTCCTCCGAGTCGATCGAGCCGCGCCGCACGTCAACGGCGGGCCTCGCGAATTCATTCTGGGCGCGGCGTCGATCTCTGCGTTGACGAGGATCAAGCGCAGGGTGCGCGCGACCGTGCCTTTTGACTCAATCGGCGAGCGGCGGTTCTGCGCGCGGACGCTACGCGGGCGACCGCGCCCGTCAGTCGACGCCGACCATCACGCTCGACGCCTTGATCAGCACGTGCGCCGGCTTGCCGGCGACGAGTCCGAGCCGGTCCGACGACACGGTGCTGATCACCGCGACGACGTCGACGCCGGGAGCGATCGTCACCGTGACCTCCGCGCTGACCGGGACGCGCGCGACGCTCTTGACGGTCCCTGCGAAGACGTTGCGGGCGCTGATTTTCATCGGAGCCTCCTGGGCGGTGGCGTGGGAACCGCGGGACGGGCGGGACCTACGCGCCGGCCTGGTCCGCGTTCGGGAAGAAGAGCTGCTCGCCGTTGATCTTGTAGCCGGCGATCGCCTTCTGGCCGGCGGGCGACAGGAGCCAGGCGATGAACGTCTGCCCGAGGTCCTTCTTCACGTTCGGATGCTTCGCCGGGTTGACGAGGATCACGCCGTACTGGTTGAACAGGCGCTGGTCGCCTTCCACGAGGACCGCGAGGTCGCCGCGGTTCTTGAAGGCGAGCCACGTGCCGCGGTCGGCGAGGATGTACGCGTTCATCGCCGACGCCGTGTTGAGCGCGGGTCCCATGCCCTGGCCCGTGTCGCGGTACCACGGCCCCTTCGCCGTGCCGAGGTCGATCCCGGCGTCCTTCCAGAGCTGGAGCTCGGCGATGTGCGTGCCGCTCCTGTCGCCCCGCGACACGAACGGTGCCTGCGCCGCCTGGATCTTCCGGAGCGCGGCCAGGATGTCCTTGCCGCCGGCGATCTTCGCGGGATTGCTCTTCGGGCCGATCAGCACGAAGTCGTTGTACATGACCGGATAGCGCTTCACGCCCTGGCCCTCGGCGACGAACTTCTCCTCGGCGGAGCGCGCGTGGACGAAGGCGACGTCGGCGTCGCCGCGCCGCGCGAGGTCGAGCGCCTGGCCGGTGCCGAGCGCGACGACGCGCACCTGGATGCCGGTCTCTTTCGTGAAGATCGGCAGCAGGTAGCCGAAGAGGCCCGACTGCTCGGTCGACGTCGTCGACGCGACGACGATGTACTTCTCCTGCGCGCCCGCAGCGAACGCGGACAGCGCGAGGAGCGCGGCGAGGAACAGGCGGCGCACGATTACCATGGCAACTCTCCTTCGAGGAACTGCGCGGCCTCACGGGTATGCGGCTCG
>DASQBO010000474.1:0-2825 GCA_035635175.1 Casimicrobiaceae bacterium
CGCCGCCCGGGGGGAGGACGCCGCGCGCGCCGGCCTTCGTCTGCGGCGACATCGGCGCGCTGCCTTTCCCGGCGGGCGCGTTCGAGCTCGCCTGGAGCAACCTGACGTTGCAGTGGATCGCCGATCTGCCGCGCGCGATCGCCGAGCTCCATCGCGTCCTTCGCGTCGGCGGACTCGTCACCTTCACGACGTTCGGTCCCGACACGCTCCGGGAGCTCCGCGCGGCGTTCGAAGGCGTCGACGCGCTGCCCCACGTCGGACGGTTCGCCGACATGCACGACGTCGGGGACCTCCTCGTCGCTGCGGGGTTCGCGGACCCGGTATTGCAGATGGAAATGCTGACGCTTACCTACTCCGACGCGCGCTCGGTGGTCCGCGACCTCCATGCGATCGGGGCGAGCAACGCGACGCAGGGGCGCCGCCGGACGCTCACCGGCCGCGCGCGATTCGAGCGCGCGCTCGCCGCGCTCGAGGCGGCGCCGCGCACGGCGGACGGGCGCATCGCGGTGACGTTCGAGGTCGTCTACGCCCACGCGTGGAAGGCTGCGCCCAAACGGACCGCCGAGGGTCACGCGATCGTGACCCTCGAGCGCCCGCGGCGACCGTGAGCCGCGGGCTCTTCGTCGCCGGCACGGACACGGGTGTCGGCAAGACGCTCGTCGCGGCCGCGCTCCTGCGCGCGCTCGCTGCGGCGGGGACGCGTGCGGTCGGGATGAAGCCCGTGGCGGCCGGCGTGGCACCGGGGGCGTCGCGCAGCGCCGACGTCCTCGCGCTCGTCGCAGCGAGTGGCGTCGACGCGCCGGCGGCCGACGTGAATCGCTACGCGTTCGCACCTGCCATCGCGCCGCACGTCGCCGCGGAGCAGGCGGGCGTCGCGATCGACGTCGAGGCGATCGCCGCCGCGTACGGCCGGCTCGCGGCGCGCGCGGACGTCGTCGTCGTCGAAGGCGTCGGCGGCGTGCTCGTGCCGCTCGGGCCGCGCGTCGACATGCTCGACGTTCCCGCACGGCTGCGGCTCCCCGTCCTGCTCGTCGTGGGGATCCGGCTGGGCTGCCTCAACCACGCGCTCCTCTCGGCGCTCGCGATCGCCGCGCGCGGCGTTGCGCTCGCCGGCTGGATCGCGAACCGCATCGATCCCGCCATGGAAGCGCAGGACGCCAGCGTCGCCGCGCTGGTGCGGCGGCTGCCGGCGCCGCTGATCGCGGACCTGCCGTTCGCCTCCCCGGGCGCGTCCGCGCCGGCGCTTCCGCGCGACTCGCTGCGGGCGCTCGGCCTCGGCTGAGGCCGCGGGCGCGCAATCCTTATGGACGCCGCCTTGATCCGTGCTAACATTCCGCGCCTTTTGCAGCATCCGGCGCGGCAGACGCAGGCTTGCGGGGCGTGACGCGGGGCGATCGTCGTGTCGAGCTCGTCACCGCTCCGGCTACCGCCGCGCGGCGTGTGCGAAGCCGGGCGCCGGGTCCCCCTCCGATCACCGACGATTCCGGCTTGCGCGCGAACGTGAGCGCGCACGGGCCCGGCCGTCGCCGGAATCCCGGAGGATCTATGCGGTACGCAACCGAGGGAAGCATGGAACGCTACGAGACGAGAGCCGGCGCGCGGCGCCTGGGAGCGGGGTTCGCGGTGGCGGCCGCGGCGCTGGCAGGTCCGGGCGCGGCGCTCGCGGCGACCGAGTGGAACCTCCAGCCGCCGGTCACGCCGATCGCCCGGCAGATGTACGACCTCCACACGTTCATCTTCTGGATCTGCGTCGTCATCTTCATCGGCGTCTTCGGCGTGATGTTCTACTCGCTGTTCAAGCACCGGAAGTCGGTGGGGCATGAGGCGCATCCCTTCCACGAGAACACGACGGTCGAGATCGTCTGGACCGTGATCCCCTTCCTGATCCTGCTGTTCATGGCGTTCCCGGCGACGAAGACGATCCTCGCGATGAAGGACACCTCCGAGCCCGGGCTCACGGTCAAGGTCACGGGGTACCAGTGGAAGTGGAACTACGACTACCTGCAGGAGGGGGTCGGCTTCTACTCGACGCTCGCGACGCCGATGGCGCAGATCCACGGCCAGGAGCCGAAGGGCGAGCACTATCTGCTCGAGGTCGACCGTCCGATGGTCGTGCCCGTCGACACGAAGGTCCGCCTGCTGATCACCGCCGGGGACGTGCTCCACGCGTGGTGGGTGCCTGCGTTCGGCGTCAAGCAGGACGCGATCCCCGGCTTCGTGCGCGACACGTGGTTCCGCGCGGAGAAGGTCGGCACCTACCGCGGCCAGTGCGCCGAGCTCTGCGGGAAGGAGCACGGCTTCATGCCGATCGTCGTCGAGGTGAAGTCGAAGGAAGACTACGCGAAGTGGGTCGACGACATGAAGAAGCAGGCGGCCGCGGCCGGCGACGACCCGAACAAGGTCTGGGACCTCAAGGAGCTGGTCGCGCGGGGCGAGAAGGTCTACACGGCCAACTGCGTCGCGTGCCACCAGGCGACCGGCAAGGGCGCGCCGCCCGCGTTCCCGCCGCTCGACGGCTCGAAGGTCGTCAACGGACCGAAGGCGGGCCAGATCAAGACGGTGCTGAACGGCGTCGAGCGCGACGGCAAGCCGACCGCGATGCCGTCGTGGAAGCAGCTCTCCGACACCGACATCGCGTCGGTCATCACGTACACGCGCAACAGCTGGGGCAACCACACCGGCGAAGCGGTGCAGCCGTCCGAAATCAAGGTCGCCCGGCAGTAGCGGCCCCCGAATTCCTCCGGAGAAACGAAGATGAGCAGCATCGTCCACGATCACCCGGCCGGCGGCCACGTCCACGACGACCACGCGCACCACCCGACGGG
>DASQBO010000475.1:0-3403 GCA_035635175.1 Casimicrobiaceae bacterium
GAATACAAGTACACGTCGCCTGCCGCGAGCGCGCCCTACGAAATACTCTCGTACGGGGCCGACGGCAAGGAAGGCGGCGAAGGCCCCAACAAGGACATCTCGAGCCTGCAGTGAGCGGGAGCGAAGCCGCCGCGATGAGACGCGCGAGCGCGCCGCGCCGGGGCCGCCGCTCGCCGGACGCCGGCGTGACGCTGGTCGAGCTCCTGGTCGTGCTGATGCTGATGGCGATCATCGCCGCGATCGCGATTCCGATGCTCGGCCCCGGCGTGTCGAACGCGGAGCTCAGGAGCGCCGCGCGCCAGGTCGCGGCCGGGCTCAGGATGGCGCGCGACGACGCGGTCGCGACGCGCACCGACACCCGGGTCACGCTCGACCTCGAGCACCGGACGTTCCAGATCGAGCGCGATCCGCGCGTCCACGCGCTGCCGCGGGAGCTCGAGATGAAGCTCTTCACCGCGCAGAGCGACATCGTCGACGAGCACGTCGGCGCGATCCGCTTCTATCCCGACGGCGGCTCGACCGGCGGGCGCGTGACGCTGTCCGCGGGCGAGCGCAAGTTCGACGTCGACGTCGACTGGCTCACCGGCCGCGTCGCCATCCTCGACTGAGAAGCAGCCCGTCAACCTGCTGCGCTTGCCATGACTTCGTTGCTCGATCGCTCGGAATCCTCATGTACCTCCGTGTACATTCCGGTTCCTCGCGCCCCCGCGCCTCGTCCTGGCTGCGCTCGCGACGGTTGCCGGGCCGCTTCTGCGGCTGCGGTTAACTCTGGTCGGCTTCCTCGCGACGCTTTGCGGGGGCATGTCAACGCGCGACCCCAGCGCGCCTCGCGGGGCTTCTCGCTGCTCGAGGTGCTCGTCGCCTTCGCGATCCTCGCGCTGGTCGGCACCGCGCTCTTCCGCCTGTTCTCGACCGGGCTCGGCAACGCCTCGGCCGCCGACGACTACAGCCGGGCGTTGCTCGTCGCGGAGAGCGTGCTCGCCGAGACGGCGTCGGCGCAGCCGCTGCGCGAGGCCACGACGCAGGGCACGGCGGACGACGGCCGGATCCAGTGGACGGCGCAGGTCGCGCCGTACTCGCCGCCGGGCGTGAGCCCCGACACCGAGCGCGCGTCGGATTCGCTGCCGCTCCGGCTCTTCCGCGTCAGCGTCGACGTGGCGTTCGCGGCGCCTTCCGGCGGCCAGCGCACGTTCACGCTCGCAACGACGCGCCTGGGCGCGAAGGACACGCGATGAGCGGCACGAAGCGGCCTGCCGCCGGCTTCACCCTCATGGAGCTCATCATCGCGCTCGCGCTGCTCGCGCTGATCGCGGGATTGCTGACGGGCGCGCTCGGCATGGCGGCGCGGAGCTGGGACAGCGGC
The DNA here is from genome assembly GCA_035635175.1 of Casimicrobiaceae bacterium. Taxonomy (GTDB): domain Bacteria; phylum Pseudomonadota; class Gammaproteobacteria; order Burkholderiales; family Casimicrobiaceae; genus CAIWHR01. The sequence goes on from DASQBO010000475.1 coordinate 1,364, forward strand.
GAGAACAAGGCCGGCGACGTCGGGTCGATGCGCCAGGCGCAGTCCTTCCTGCGCGAGCAGCTCACGGCCGAGCTCCCGCTGCGCATGAAGAAGGTCGTCGAGATGCCGCTCCTCTTCGCGGGCGAGCGCGACGAGCTCCGCTACGCCGCCGCGCTGCCGCCGCGCGTCCAGGAAGGCGGCGCGTGGTATTTCCGGCTCGTGATCGCGCGCGAGGGCGACAAGTCCCGGCTCGTCCTCGAGCGGACGTATCCCGATCTCACGGCGCTCGAGCCGCCGGAGTTCGCCCCCGACGCCGAGCGCTCGGTGCTCGCCGACGGCATTGCGGAGCTCGCGATCTCGTACTTCGGGCGCGATGCCAACGCGACCGACGCCGACACGCCGACGTGGCGCGACCGGTGGGACGATCGCCAGCAGCTGCCGCTGCTCGTGAAGATCGAGGTCAGGCCGGAGAAGGGCCCGCCGTGGCCGCCGCTCGTCGTCGAGCCGCGGCGCGCGCCCGAATCCGCATGCGCGGCGTACGATCCCGCGCGCCACCGCTGCGTGGCGGCCGGATGATGCGCGCGCGCGGCGACCAGTCCGGCATCGCGCTGATCGCGGTGCTCTGGCTCACCGTCATGCTCACGGTGATCGCGAGCGGCTTCGCGTTCAGCATGCACGGCGAGGCGGTCGCGGCGCGCAACGCGCTGTCGCTCGCGCAGGCGCGCGCCGCGGCGGACGGCGCCGTCGAGCGCGCCGCCTTCGAGCTCACGCGCCCGCGCAACCTGCCGGACGTCTGGCTGCCCGACGGCACGCCGCAGACGTGGTCGGACGGCGAGGCGAAGATCACGACGTGGGCGACCGACGAGTCGGCGCGGATCGATCTCAACATGGCGAGCGAAGCGCTGCTCAAGGGGCTCTTCCAGAACGTCGGCGGAGTCGACGCGGCGACCGCGGACGGCCTCGTCGCGGCGCTCCAGGACTGGCGCGACCCCGACGACCTGAAGCGCCCGAACGGCGCCGAGGAGGCCGACTACCGGGCGGCCGGCAAGAACTACAAGCCGGCGAACGCGTCGCTCGACACGGTCGGCGAATTCGCGCGCGTGCTCGGCGTCACGCCGGCGCTCATGGCGCGCATCGCCGACAGCGTGACGGTCTACTCGCGGCAGCCCGGCATCAACCCGGCCACCGCCTCGCGCGACGTCCTTCTCGCGATTCCCAACACGACGCCCGAGGTCGTCGACGCGTACCTCCAGCAGCGCAGCGACGCGCTCGCGAGCAAGCTCCCCGTGCCCCCGTTCCCCCAGGCGCAGGGGTTCGCGAGCGGGGCGGTGCCGATCTTCCGCATCCGGGCGCAGGCGATCATGCCCGATGGTGTAACCTTCGTCCGCGACGCGGTGCTGCGCCTGTCGGTCGATCCGAAGCGGCCCGTGATCGCATTCCTCTGGCAGGAAGGCGCGCGCCCCGCGCCGCCGCCCGCGCCGGCCGGCGCGGAGGGCGCGACGGGCGCCCCCGCCGCCCCCGAGAACAATGTCCAGACGACTCGCTGACCTGCGAAAGCACCTGCGCGATCTCGCGCAGCGGCTCGGACTCCCGGCGTTCTGGCGCTGGTGGTCGCGCGAGCTCGGCCCGCTCGTGCCCGCTTCTTCGCGCGCGGCCGTCAAGCGCAAGCTGCTGCGGCCGGTGCTCGCGTTCGACCAGGACGCCGCGGTGCTGTGGGAGCCGCGGACGACGAACGGCACGCTCGCGTTCGCGGCGTCCGCGCGCATTCCGCTCGCCGGCGATCCGGCGGCGGTCCAGCAGGCGGGGCGCGCCGCGCTCGAGTCGCTGCCGAAGGTGCCGGTCGGCGGCGGCCTGCAGGCGGCGAAGGTCGTCGTCGCGCTGCCGCCGGGCCAGGTGCTGCGGAAGGAGATCGTGCTGCCGGCCGCGGTCGAGCAGGACCTCGTGCAGACGCTCGCCTACGATCTCGACCGGCACACGCCGTTCAAGCCGGACGAGCTCTGGTTCGACGCGGCCGTCGTCGCGCGCGACGCGCAGCGGGGCGTGATCCGCGTCGACTGGGCC
>DASQBO010000476.1:0-3190 GCA_035635175.1 Casimicrobiaceae bacterium
CGCGTTCCCGCCACGCAGGCGCTGCAATACTACGACACGCTCAAGGCGAAGAAAGTGCCGGCGCGTCTTCTGTGGTTTCCCGACGAGAACCACTGGATCCTGAAGCCCCAGAATTCCCGCCTCTGGTACCGGGAATTCTTCGCGTGGATCGCACGCTACGCGCCGGGCGGGGCGAGTAAGCGAGGGGCGTGAGGCCGTAGGCCGAGCGAAGGCCCGAAGGGCGCGTCCCCGAGCGACCGAGAGCGCCCGACGGCCGTGCGCACCGCGCGTCGCTATTGTGCGGAGGGCGCGGGGAAGCGAGGCGCGTGAGGCGCGCGAGGCTCGCCGGGATCAGACGGCGGTGAGCGGCGGGCCGCCGACCTTCTTCTCGTGCCGCTGCTGGCAGGCGAGACATCGCATCGCCGTCGGATAGGCGGACAGGCGGGCGAGCGCGATCGGCTCGCCGCAGTCGCGGCACTCGCCGTAGGTTCCCGCCCGGATGCGCGCAAGCGCCGCCTCGACTTCGTTGAGCTCGGCCAGCGCGTGCCGCACCTCGGCGATGTCGAGCTCGGCGAGCCCGTCGGCGACGCCCCATTCGTCGCCGCTCTCCTTGATCCGGTTGCGCAGGCCGACGACGCGGTCGTCGTCGCTGCCGTCGAGCTGCGTCTTGACCTCGACGCGGAGCTTCTGGCGCCGATCCTCGAGCTCGCGCTGCAGGCGCTCGAGATCGGCGGGGGGGATGGGGCGAGCGGTCATGGGGAGGGTCCGGGCATTCAGGAGCTCTGCGCCCCGATTATCGCCTTTTTTCGGCGCCGTCCAAGCCGCAGCGCCCTCTTGAAACCCGTGGGACGGCCCGCAGATTGACGGCTGAGGTCGCACCCCGCGCATGCTTCGGCGGCGCGAAGGCGGCCGACGCCCCGTGTCAAGAAGAGAGAGGAGAGCCATGGCCAATGTGAGCCTGTATCACCCGTTCGCCGACCAGGCGTTCGATGACCTGTTCCGCGGCTTCTTCGCGCCGGTCCGCGCCGAGCGCGCCCCGGTGAGCATCAAGGTCGACGTCGCGGAGAAGGACGGCGCCTACGTCATCCGCGCCGAGATTCCCGGCGTCGCGAAGGACGACATCCAGGTATCGATCGAAGGCAACCAGGTCACGATCGGCGCCGAGGTGAAGCGCGAGAGCGAGAAGAAGGAAGGCGAGCGCGTGCTGCACACCGAGCGCTACGTCGGCAGCGCGTTCCGCAGCTTCACGCTGCCGTCCGAGCTCGACGAGACGGCCAGCGCGGCGAAGTACGAGAACGGCGTCCTGGAGCTCACGCTCGCGAAGAAGCCCGCCGTCGCAGGCCGCAGGCTGGCGATCCAGTAGTCGCGGCACGCGCCGTGGCCGACGCGCGGCGGCGGAGTCCCCCGCGGCCGCGCGTTTGCTCGCCCGGACTCAGCGCACGCGCTTGACCGGGTATTCCCCGTCCTCGATGTTGTCGCGGAAGAAGCTCCACGGCGAGGACGCCGAGGTGAAGCGGCGGAACGTGTCGGCGGACACGCCGCCGTACTCGAAGGTGCCCGACGTGAGCTCGACGACGAGCGTCCGCCGCACCGGATCGTAGCCGGCGGCGCGCAGGTTGCCGCCCGAGAGCCGCTTCATTTCCATGTCCGGAGTCCGATCGGCGGCGCCGGTCCGGCCGCAGATCCGGCGATTGTAGCCTCCTCCCGCGCCGCGGGCTGCTACGATCCGGGCTGGCCACGGCTCAGGAAGGGTTCGCGGATGGGAGGAGGGGACACGTTGCGCCGCGCCGCGCTCGCGCTGTCGATCGCGGCCGTCGCGCTCGCGCCGCCGGCTTCGGGCGCCGATGCGGCGAAGACGCTGCGCGTCGTCTTCTCGATCGCGGAGACGAGCTTCGATCCGCAGTTCGCCTCCGACGCGGCGTCGGACAGCGTGATCGAGAACATCTGCGAGGCGATGCTCGACTACGACTACCTCGCGCGGCCGGTCAAGCTCGTTCCGCGCACGCTCGAGGCGATGCCGACCGTCGCCGATGGCGGCAGGACCTACACGTTCCGCCTGCGCAAGGGCATCTTCTTCACGCCCGACCCCGCGTTCAAGGGCAAGCCGCGCGAGCTCACCGCGGCCGACCAGGCGTACGGGCTCAAGCGGCTGCTCGATCCCGCGGTCAAGAGCCCGTGGGCGTGGCTCGTCGACGGCAAGATCCTGGGCAGCGAGGAGGCGCGCAAGCGGGCGGAGAAGACCGGCAGGTTCGACTACGACGCGCCGCTGCCCGGGCTCGAGGTCCTCGACCGTTACACGCTCCGCATTCGACTCAAGGAGGCCGACCTCCGCTTCCTCTACGCGCTCGCGGTGCCGAACACCTGCGCGGTCGCGCGCGAGGTGGTCGAAGCCTACGGGCTCGACTTCGGCGCGCATCCGGTCGGCACCGGCCCCTATGTCCTCGGCGAGTACAAGCGCAGCTCGAAGATCGTCCTCGTCGCGAATCCTTCGTATCGCGAGGTCACCTACACGCCGGCCGGCCCGATCCCGCGCGAGTCCGAACTCGTGGCCGCCGCGCTCCGGGGCCGGCGCCTGCCGATTCCCGGGCGTATCGACATCAGCGTCATCGAGGAGGGGCAGGCGCAGTGGCTCGCGTTCCTGAACCGCGAGGTCGACCTGCTCGAGCGCGTGCCGGCGGACTTCGTCGACCAGGCGATCGTCGGCGGCAAGCTCAAGCCCGAGCTCGCCGCGCGCGGAGTCAGGCACGAGATGCTGCTCCGCCCGAATACTTGGTGGACGTACTTCAACATGGAAGATCCGGTCGTCGGCGGCTACACCCCGGACAGGATCGCGCTGCGGCGCGCGATCGGCATGGGCTACGACCAGGACGAGGCGATCCGCGTGCTGCTCAAGGGGCGCGCGGTCCCGGCGAACGGTCCGATTCCGCCCGACATCGCCGGGTTCGATCCGGGGCTCAAGACCAACGCGCAGCTCTACGACCCTGCGACGGCGCGCGCGCTCCTCGACAAGTTCGGCTACAAGGACCGCGACGGAGACGGCTACCGCGAGGCGCCCGACGGCAAGCCGCTGCTGATCGAGCGCTGGTCGACGCCCAACTCGGCGTCGCGGCAGGGCGACGAGCTCTGGAAGAAGAACATGGACGCGATCGGCATCAGGATGGCGTTCAAGAAGGATCGCGTTCCCGAGCTCCGCAAGATGGCGCGGCTCGGC
>DASQBO010000477.1:0-3830 GCA_035635175.1 Casimicrobiaceae bacterium
GCGCCCGCTGCGTGCCCTCGACCAGCACCTTCACCGTTCCGTCGGGAAGCTTCAGCATCTGCAGGACCGTCGCGACCGTGCCGATCGGATACAGGTCCTCCGCGCCGGGGTCGTCCTTGGCGGCCGACTTCTGCGCGACGAGCAGGATGTGCTTGCCCGTGTCCATCGCGACGTCGAGCGCCTTGATCGACTTCGGGCGCCCCACGAACAGCGGGATCACCATGTGGGGAAAGACGACGACGTCGCGGAGCGGCAGCAGCGGCAGCGAGCTCATGTCGACGGCGGAGGGCGATTCAGTGGACATACTTACCTCGTGATGGGATTCCCTTGCTCAACATGGGGCCGCCGGCCGACGGTGTCAAGCCGCCGCAATTCTCATGTTGCGTCAATGACTTAGTTCGCGACACCCCGCACCGTCCGGCCGCCCTGGGGCGGCCCGTTGCCCGGCTAATTATGAGCCGACGCAACCTTGGCGGGTTCCGTGAACATGAGGAGCGGCTTGCCGTCGTTGGCGATCGTCGCCTCGTCGACGACGACGCGTGCGAGGTTGCTGTGCGACGGCAGGTCGTACATGACGTCGAGGAGCACCTGCTCGAGGATGGAGCGCAGTCCGCGCGCGCCGGTCTTCCTCGCGAGCGCCTTGCTCGCGATCGCGCGCAGCGCGCCCTCGCGGATCTCGAGCTCGACGCCTTCCATCCGGAACATCTTCTGGTACTGCTTCATCAGCGCGTTCTTCGGCTCGACCAGGATCTGGATGAGCGCCGCCTCGTCGAGCTCCTCGAGCGTCGCGACGACCGGCAGCCGTCCGACGAACTCGGGGATCAGGCCGAACTTGATCAGGTCCTCGGGCTCGGCGTCGCGCAGGAGCAGGCTGATGTCCTTGCGGTCGTCCGGGCTCGACACCTCGGCGCCGAAGCCGATGCCCGTCTTGGCGGTGCGGTGGCGGACGATCTTCTCGAGCCCGTCGAAGGCGCCGCCGCACACGAACAGGATGTTGGTCGTGTCGACCTGCACGAATTCCTGGTTCGGATGCTTGCGCCCGCCCTGCGGCGGCACAGAGGCTATCGTGCCCTCGATCAGCTTGAGCAGCGCCTGCTGCACGCCCTCACCGGAGACGTCGCGCGTGATCGACGGGTTGTCGCTCTTGCGCGAGATCTTGTCGATCTCGTCGATGTAGACGATGCCCCGCTGCGCCTTCTCGATGTCGTAGTCGCACTTCTGCAGGAGCTTCTGGATGATGTTCTCGACGTCCTCCCCGACGTAGCCGGCCCCGGTGAGCGTCGTCGCGTCGGCGATCACGAACGGGACGTCGAGGAGGCGCGCGAGCGTCTGGGCGAGCAGCGTCTTGCCGGAGCCGGTCGGGCCGATCAGCAGGATGTTCGACTTGGCGAGCTCGACCTCGTCGTCCTTGGTGCCCGTCTCGAGCCGCTTGTAGTGGTTGTAGACCGCGACCGACAGGATCTTCTTGGCGAGGTCCTGGCCGATGACGTACTGGTCGAGGATCTGCCGGATCTCGTGCGGCGTCGGCAGCTTGTTCTTGTCGGCACGCGAGGACTCGGCGGTCGCGCCCTCCTCGCGGATGATGTCGTTGCAGAGCTCGATGCACTCGTCGCAGATGAAGACCGACGGACCCGCGATCAGCTTGCGCACCTCGTGCTGACTCTTCCCGCAGAACGAGCAGTAGAGGAGCTTGTCGCCGGTCGATTTGTCGGCCATCGGGTGCGATCGTGGCTAAAACCTGTTTGCCAATCAAGGCCCTGGAGCGGGCGGGTTGACTTTACGCGCCCTCGACCCGTTTCTGCAAGACCTTGTCCACCATTCCGTAGCTCAGCGCCTCCTCGGCGGTGAGGAAATTGTCACGGTCGGTGTCGCGGGCGATCTCCTCGACCGACCGGCCCGTGTGCTGGGCCATGAGCCGGTTGAGTCGCTCCCGCAGCGCGAGGATGTACTTGGCGTGGATCGCGATGTCGGAGGCCTGGCCCTGAAAGCCGCCCAGCGGCTGATGGATCATCACCGTCGAATTGGGCAAGGCGAAGCGCTTGCCCTTTGCGCCGGCGGCGAGCAGGAACGCTCCCATCGACGCCGCCATCCCGACGCAGAGCGTCGACACGTCGGGCTTGATGAACTGCATCGTGTCGTAGATCGCCATTCCGGCCGCGATCGAGCCGCCCGGCGAGTTGATGTAGAAGTGGACGTCCTTGTCCGGGTTTTCCGACTCGAGGAACAGCATCTGCGCGACCACGAGGTTCGCCGTAGCCTCGTCGACGGGACCGACGAGGAACACCACGCGCTCCTTGAGCAGACGCGAATAGATGTCGTACGCGCGCTCGCCGCGTCCGCTCTGCTCGATCACCATCGGGATCAGGCCCAGGCCCCTGGGTTCCGTCATGCCGGCCTCGCTCATCAAGATCGTCAAGAGATATCGTCCGTATTGTAGTGGAGCCGCGGCGCCGCTGCTGCCGGTCCGATGGCCATGGCGTAAATGGGGACGTCGCGCGGTTCGGCGAGCCGCGGCGCCGTGTCGGCTACCGGGTGTGCGCCACGACGGCGGCAAGAGGGCGCGCGGCGCGCGGTCACTGCGGCGGCGGCCCCATCACGTCGGCGAACGCCATCGGCTTGTCGACTACCTTCGCGCGGGCGAGCACCCATTCCACCACGTTGTGTTCGACGGCCTGCGCCTCGAAATCGTTCAGGCGCTCGGGCTTGTCGTAGTGCCAGCGCACCACGGCCTCCGGCTGCTCGTAGGTCTGCGCGATCTCCTGGACGATCGCCTTCACCTGCTCCGGCTTGGCGGCAAGGCCCTGCGCACGGACGACTTCGGCGACGACGAGGCCGAGCGCGACGCGCTCCTCGGCGCCGGCGCGGAACATGTCGGGCGACAGCTTCACGTCCTCGGCCTTCATCCCCTGCCGGCGCAGCTCGTCGGCCATCCGCCCCGCCATGTTCCGCGCCTCGAGCTCGACCAGCGAGCGCGGCAGCGCGAGCTCGGCCTTGCTGCGCAGCGCGGAGAGCGCCTGCTCCTTGAGCTTGCTCTCGATCTTGCGCTTGAGCTCGAGCCGGAGATTGGCCGCGATCTCCGCGTTGAGCTCGTCGAGACTTCCGCTCGCGATGCCGAACGCCTTCGCGAAGTCGGCGTCGACCTCGGGCAGCACCGGCCTCGTCACCTGCTTGACGGTCAGCGTGAAGTCGGCAGCCTTCCCGGCGACCTCCTTGCCGTGGTAGTCGGCGGGAAACGTGAGCGAGAAGGACTTGGTCTCGCCGGCCTTCATCCCGGTCAGCGCGGCCTCGAACTCGGGCAGCATCTTGCCCTCGCCCAGCACGATCGCGAAATCCTTCGCCTGGCCGCCGGGGAACTCGACGCCGTCGATGCGGCCGGAAAAGTCGACGATCGCGCGGTCGCCCGTCGCCGCTTCGTGCGGCACGGCCTCGTAGCGCGACCGCTGCTTGCGAAGCACCTCGATCGTGTGGCGAACGTCGTTGGGGCCGACTTCGGCCACGGGGCGCTCGATCGTCACCGTCGACAGGTCCCCGAGACGGATGTCGGGATACACCTCGAACACCGCCGAGAACTCGAGCTGGTCCGAGGCCGCCGCGTCCGCCTTCGGCTCGATGCGCGGATACCCGGCGACGCGGACGTTCTGACTCCGCATCGCGTCGGCGAACCCCGCCTGGACGGCATCGGTGATCACCTCCGAGCGTACCTGCGGCCCGTACTGCTGCGCGACCATCTTCATCGGCACCTTACCCGGCCGGAAGCCCGGCACCTTCACGTTGCGGGCGAGCCGCGCGAGGCGCTTCGCCACCTCGCTCTCGATGTCGGCGACGGGAAC
>DASQBO010000478.1:0-3238 GCA_035635175.1 Casimicrobiaceae bacterium
GATCCCCCACAGCGCCGGCTTCTGCGCCTTGTACCCGTCGGCGATGTTGGGATAGCGCGTCCAGTCGAACAGTCCGGTGTCGGTGACGCAGCCGCCGAGCGCGTTGCCGTGTCCGCCGATGTACTTCGTGAGTGCGTTGACCACGAGGCCCGCGCCGACCGACTTCGGACGGAACAGCGCCGGCGAGGTCATCGTGTTGTCGACGACGAAGAGGATGCCGCGCGCCCTGCACAGCGCGCCGATCCGCGCGAGGTCCGCGACCTGCGTGCGCGGATTCGCGATCGTTTCTACGAAGACGAGCCGCGTGTCGGGCGTCAGCGCGCGCTCGACGCTCGCCACGTCGGTCGCGTCGGCGTACCCGATGGACGCGCCGTGACCCGCGAGCGTCTCGAGGAGGCTCACCGTGTTGCCGAACAGGTACCGGCTCGCGACGACGTGATCGCCCTTGCGCGTGAGCGCGAGCAGGATGGCGCCGATCGCCGCCATGCCGGTCGCGAAGCAGACCGAAGCGATGCCGTCCTCCATGGCGGTGACCTTCGCCTCGAGCGCCGCGGACGTGGGATTCCCCTGGCGGCCGTACGCGTAGCCCTGCGCGCGCCCCTGGAAGACGGCGGCGAGTTCGCGCGCGTCGCGGTAACCGTACGCGACGGAGACGTGGAGCGGCTTGTGCAACGCGCCGTGCTCGATGCCGGCGTCGCGGTCGGAATGAAGAATCGCGGTCGTGAAGCCGCGGCGTCGCGGTGTGATGCTCATTTCAGCCCCGGAAACGAAAAGCCCGTTCAACTTCCGCTGAACGGGCTTCACGGCGCCGCGTGGATCCATGTCACCGGACGTGGCGCCCCGGGCCTCGCTTTAGCGGCATTTGTTGCGCGCCCGCAAGCTGTGGCTCAAATCGGCGCGTACCCCGATTATCCGGATCGCGGTGCGATTGTCAAACCCGCGCCGGCGGCAACGGCGCGAGTTTCCCGAGCAGCGTCGGAACGAGCTCGCTCACCGTCGGGTGGATGTGCATCGCGCGCGTGATGACCGTGTACGGTGCGTGCGCATACATGACGTCGAGCAGCGAGTGGATCACTTCGTCCGCCTCGATGCCGAGGAGCGCGGCGCCGAGCAGACGTTTCGTCCGCGCGTCGACCAGCACCTTCATGAAGCCCGCCGTCTCGCCGCGCTCCTTCGCCCGCCCGACGCGCGACATCGGCATCGTGGCGACCAGCGCGTCGACGCCCTTGTCCCGCACCTCGCGCTCGGTCATGCCGGCGCGACCGAGCGGGGGATCGACGAAAAGGGCGTACGCGGCAATCCGGTCGGTCACCTGCCTGGATTCTCCGTCGAGCAAATTGGCCGCCACGATCTCGTAGTCGTTGTAGGCGGTGTGGGTGAACGCCCCGCGGCCGTTGACGTCGCCGAGCGCATACACACCGTCGACGCTCGTTCGCAGCTCGTCGTCCACCTTGAGATAGCCGCGCTCGTCGAGCACGAGCCCGGCCCGGTCGCAGCCGAGGTCGTCGGTGTTGGGCCGCCGGCCCGTCGCCAGCAGAAGGTGCGACCCGACGATCTCGCGGGGCTCCTCCGCGCAGGCGACGCCGACGGCGATGCCGTCGTGCTCCCGGCGCACCGCGAGGCATTTCGCGTCGAGCCGCACCGTGATCCCCTCGGCTTCGAGGATGGCCTTGACCGCGGCGGACACTTCGGGATCCTCGCGCCCGATCAGCGCCGCTCCCATCTCGACCACCGTCACCTGCGCGCCGAAGCGCCGGTACATCTGCGCGAACTCGAGGCCCACATAGCTGCCGCCGACGACGACCAGGTGCGACGGCAGCGCGTCGACGTCCATCATCGTCACGTTGTCGAGATGCGGAACGTCGGCAATGCCTTCGATGCGCGGCACGAGAGCGCGTCCGCCGACGTTGACGAAGATCAGCGGTGCCTCGAGCACGGCGTCGCCGACGCGGATCGCGTGCGGTCCCTCGAAGCGGGCGTGGCCCTCGATCACCGTGACGCCGGGCGTCTCGCGCAGCCACTTGGCGACGCCCTCGCGCGACGCGCGGACCACGGCGTCCTTGCGCGATTTCACGGCTGGCATGTCGACGCGGATCCCCGGAGGCACGACGACGCCCCAGTCGGCGCCACGGCGCGCGACGTGCGCCGCGCGCGCGCTCGCGATCAGCGTCTTCGTCGGAATGCAGCCGTTGTTGACGCAGGTGCCGCCGAAAAGCTTGCGCTCGACGATCGCCGTCCTGCGGTGGGCCTGCGCGAGCCGGACCGCGAGCGCGGGTCCCGCCTGTCCGGTGCCGATGACGATCGCATCGTAACGCTCGCTCATGCGCGCCTCCGGGGAGAGACAGGGAAGCGGAAGTCTACTCCCGCGGAGGCGCCTGCGGCTCAGCGCGCGAGCATCGCCTTGAGGTTCTTGAGCCGCTCCGCGCCCGCGGCCTTCTCGCGCGCCGCCTCGTCGGCCGAGAGCGGCGCTCCCGCCCAGCGGAGATCCTCCTGCGCGAGCTCGGCGAGGAAGCGCGACGGCTGGCACTCGAGCGTCTCCCCCGCGCGCCTGCGCTTCCTGCAGTACGAGAGGTGCAGGGTCTTCTGCGCGCGCGTGACGCCGACGTACATGAGGCGGCGCTCCTCGTCGACGTTGCCCGCCGCGATCGCCTCGCGGTGCGGCAGGAGCCCTTCCTCCACACCGACCAGGAACACGTGCGGGAATTCGAGGCCCTTCGCCGCGTGCAGCGTGGAGAGCCGCACGGCGTCGGGCACGCGACCCTCCTGCCCTTCGAGCATCGTGATGAGCGCGATCGTCTGCGTGAGCTCGAGGAGGTTCTTGCGGTCGGCCTCGCCCTTGGCCGACAGCCAGCCGATGAAGTCGCGCACGCTCGCGGAGCGGTTCTCGGCCTGCCTGCGATCGCACGTCTGCGCGAGGTATTCCTCGTAGCCGATCGCGGCGACGAGCTCGTGCATGAGCCTGCCCGCGGGCTCGCGCTCCGCCCGGTAGCGCAGGCCGTTGATCAGCGCGCAGAACGCGTCGAGGATCTCGCGCTGCCGCGACGGCAGCTCGGCTGCGGCCCGCGGCTCGAACACCGCGGCGAAGAGGCTCGCGTGCCGCTCGGCGCCGATCGCGGAAAGCTTCTCCAGCGTCGTCGCCCCGACCCCGCGCTTGGGGGTCGTCACGGCGCGGATGAATGCAGGGTCGTCGTCGTCGTTGGCGATGAGCCGCAGGTACGCGAGCAGGTCCTTGATCTCG
>DASQBO010000479.1:0-8738 GCA_035635175.1 Casimicrobiaceae bacterium
CGCCGACTACCTCGGCGCGCTGATGACACTCGCGGGCGAGGCCATTTCCTGCAACTTTGCCGCGTATCCGAACGTCTCGCGCTGGATGGGCCGGATGAAGTCGCTCAAGAGCTGGAACGGCGTCAACGAGGCGTTCTACAAGTACGTGGTGGAACCCAACAAGGGTAAGGATTTCGTGCGCATCTGATCACCTGCGGAGGCCGGCGATGATCAAGGGCCTGCATCACAACGCGTACCGCTGCCGCGACTCCGAGGAGACGCGGCGGTTCTACGAGGACTTCCTGGGGCTTCCCCTCACCGGGAGCCTCGACATCCGCGAGACCAAGAGCGGCCGCAAGACGGCGGTGCTGCACACGTTCTACCGCCTCGACGACGGCTCGTACCTCGCGTTCTTCGAGGCGCCCGACATGCCGTTCGACTTCAAGCCGCAGCACGACTTCGACCTGCACATCGCGCTCGAGGTCGAGCCGCCGGTGCTCGACGCGATGCTGGCGAAGGGCAAGGCGCGCGGAATGGAGACGCGCGGCATCTCGGAGCACGGCTTCGTGCGCTCGATCTACTTCCGCGACCCGAACGGCTACGTGATCGAGCTGACCGCGAAGACCCCCGGGCACGACGCGATGATGGACCCGGCGACCAACGGCGCGCGGTCGATCCTCGACCGGTGGCAGCGCGAGAAGGCGGCGGCGACCGCATCGGGTTGAATCCGGACGCCGGCGGAGCGGGCGCGCCGGCTGCGCGCTTTGGCTCCTAGCGCTCGCGCGCCGCGAGCCACGCCATGAGCCACGGCGTGTAGGTGTTGACGACGAGCCCGGCGAAGACGAGCGCGACGCCGACCGCCTGCAGCGGCGCGAGCGATTCGCCGAGGAACAGCGCGCCGCTCGCGAGACCCGACACGGGGATCAGCAGCGCGAACGGCGAGATGAGCGCCGTCGGGTAGCGGTGAAGCAGCGCGTTCCACGAGCCGAATCCGAACAGCGTCGCGCCGTACGCCATCACCAGCAGGCACGCCCAGACCATCGCGCTCGCGTGCGCGACCGCGTGCACCGCCGCGGGCCCCCCTTCGAGCGCGTAGGACAATGCGGCGAGCGGCAACGGCGGCACGAGGCTCGACCACACGACGAGCGCGAACATGTCGGGCGCATGCGCGCCGGCGCCCCGCTTGGCGACGATGTTGCCCACCGCCCAGGCCAGCCCCGCGGCGACGACGAGCAGGAAGCCCGCGAAGGTCCCGCTCTCCCCCGCGCCGAGCTTGTGGACGGCGAGCAGCGCCGCGCCGGCGACCGCGATCGCCGCGCCCCAGAGGTTGTGGCGCCCCAGCCGATCGCCGTCGAGCATCACGGCGAGCCCGATCGTGAAGAACACCTGGAGCTGGATCACGACCGACGAGAGCCCCGCGGGCATGCCGAGCTTCATCCCGAGGAAGAGGAGGCCGAACTGGAGCACCCCGATCGCGACGCCGTAGCCGACGACGTAGCGCCAGGGCATCGCCGGCCGCCGCACGAAGAACACGAGCGGCAGCGCGGCGAGCGCGAAGCGCAGCGCGGCGAGCGCGAACGGCGGCACCTCGCGCAGCGCGACCTTGATCGGCACGAACATGTAGCCCCAGATCGCGACGACCGCGAGCGTGAGCGCGAGGTCGCGTGGGGTGAGATGAGCCTTCACGGGGTTCTGAGGAGAGGGATGAACGCGCGATGATACCGGCCCGCCGCGCGAGGCTGGCGCCGGCACCCGCATCGGCCGTAAAGTACCGGACCGCGGCGAAACTTCGAACCCAGGAGCCGCAGGGGCCAACAGGAGGACGGACATGATGCGATTCGTGCGAGTATTCGCGGGCGCGCTGCTTGCGCTCGGCGCCGCCGACGCGCTGGCGCAGGGGCAGGTCAACATCATCTGCAGCGTGCCGATGACGTGGTGCCAGGCGGTGGGAGCCGCGTTCACGAAGGAGACGGGGATCACCGTCGGCATCCAGAACAAGAGCTCCGGCGAGGCAATGGCGCAGATCCTGGCCGAGCGCGCGAATCCGAAGCTCGACGTCTACTACACCGGCACCGGCGACCCGCACCTGCAGGCGGCCGAGATGGGGCTGACCGAGGAATACAGGTCGCCGCAGCTCCCGCAGCTCCACGATTGGGCGGTCCGGCAGGCCGAGGCAGGGAAGTTCAGGACCGTCGGTGTCTACAGCGGCGCGCTCGGCATCGCCTACAACCCCGAGCTCCTCGCGAAGAAGAACTTGCCGCCGCCCAAGTGCTGGGCCGACCTCGCGAATCCGATCTACAAGGACGAGGTGCAGATGGCGAACCCGAACTCGTCCGGGACGGCGTACGCGACGCTCGCGACGTTCGTCCAGGTGTTCGGCGAGGACAAGGCGTTCGAGCTGCTCAAGGGGATGCACAAGAACACGAACAGCTACCCGCGTGCGGGCGCGGGCCCGGTGCGCGCCGTCGCGCGCGGCGAGACGGCGATCGCGGTCACCTTCCTGCACGACGGCGTGACCGAGATCACGGCGGGCTTCCCGGTCAAGCTGGTCGTGCCGTGCGAAGGCACGGGCTACGAGGTCGGCTCGATGAGCATCGTCAAGGGCGCGAAGAACATGGAGAACGCGAAGAAGTTCTACGAGTTCGCGTTGACGCCGGCCGCGCAGAAGATCGGCGGCGAGCTCAAGAACTTCCAGACGCCGTCGAACAAGGCGACGCCGCCCCCTCCGGGCGCGCCGGACCTGGGGCAGATCAAGCTCATCAACTACGACTTCGTGAAGTACGGCGGCGCGACCGAGCGCAAGCGCATCCTCGAGAAGTGGGACCAGGAGGTCTACGCGATTCCCCGGGGTTGACGGAGTGACGGCCGACGCGCGCTACGCGTTCCTGCTGCGGCTCGCCCGCGATGCCGGCCGGCTCGCCCTCGACTTCTGGGCGCGTCGCGACGCGCTGACGATCGAGCTCAAGGGGCCGCAGGATTTCGTGACGGTCGCCGACCGCGAGGTCGAGACGTACATCCGCGGGGAGATTGCGCGCGAATATCCGACCGACGCGTTCCTCGGCGAGGAGACGGCGGCAACGTTCGGCGGCGACTCCGCGCGGCTCTGGATCGTCGACCCGATCGACGGCACGCACAACTTCCTGCGCGGCATCCCGTACTGGAACGTGTCGATCGCGTGGGTCGAGCGCGGCGTGCGCACGCTCGGCGCCGTCTACGATCCCGCGCACGACGAGCTCTTCCACGCGCGCCGCGGCGGCGGCGCGTTCCGCACGGACGCGGCCGGCGACGCGCGAATCGAAACGGCGGCGACGGCGGTGCTCTCGGGCGCCATGGTGGCGGTCGGCCATTCGGACCGCTTCGCCGACCTCCGCGTCGTCGCGCTGCGCCGCGCGCTGATGCAGGAGCATGCGGCGTTCCGCAATTTCGGCTCGGCGGCGCTGCAGCTCGCACACGTCGCCGCCGGTCGCCTGGACGCCTACGTCGAGCTCGAGCTGTCGGCGTGGGACGCGATGGCGGGGCTGCTGCTGGTCGAGGAGGCCGGCGGGCGCGTGGGCCCGTTTCCCGGGCCCCGGGGGATCGCGGTGCGCGCGCCGGTGATCGCGGCGGCGGCGGGCATCGCCGACGAGCTCGGCGCGCTCGTGCAGACCGTTGCGCGCGGCGAGCGCTAGCGCCGTTCGTCGGTCCCGGGCGGCGTGCGCCGGAACACCTTCCCGAACCACGTGAACGCGAGCGCGAGGACGGCGAGGACGGCGAACCCGATTTCCTCGTAGCGCTTCGCATGCTCGAGCACGCTCGTGAACGCGGCGCCGAACGCGTACCCGGCGCTGCCGATGGCGGCCGCCCAGACGATCGCGCCCGCGGCGTTCGGCAGCGCGAAGCGCAGCGGCGGCAGTCCGCTCGCGCCGATGACGATCGGCGAGGCGATGCGCAGTCCCCACGCGAAGCGCAGCATGAAGACGACCCAGGTCGCGTGGCGCGACAGCTGCGCGCGGATCCCGGGCTGCGCCGCGGCAAGGCGCGGCGACCACGCGAGGAGGCGCGGGCCGTAGCGCCGGCCCGCGAAGAAAGCCGTCTGGTCGCCGAGGAATCCGGCGACGGCCGCGGTCGCCATCACCGCGGGGAGCCACAGGTAGCCCAGGTGCGCCGCGAAGCCCGCGAGCACGAGCACCGTCTCGCCTTCGAGGAAGCAGCCGAGGAACACGGCCGCGTAGCCGTAGGTCTCGATGAAGCCCTGCAACGTCATCGGAGCGCGCGCGACTCGCGCGTCACTTGGGGAACGTCCCGGCGTAGACGTACGCGAAGGCGTCGGGCTTCACGTACTTCCGCAGCGCGGCGTTGACGTCGGCGGTGGTCACCGCCTGGATCGCGGCGTCGATCTGCGCCGAGTACGCGAACGTGCGGCCCAGGTACGCCTGCTGGACGAGCGCCGCCGCGAGCGACGGATCCTGCGTGCGGGAGAGCTGCCGCCGCTTGAGCAGGCCGGTCTTCGCCTCGGCGACTTCGGCGTCGGTCGCCCCGTCGCGCACGAGGCGCGCGAGTTCCTCGGCGAGCGCCGTCGCGAGCCGCTCGCGGTTCTGCGGCGCGAAGATCGCGGAGAGCACGAGCGGAGAGTTCTCCTCGAAGCTCGACGGCTGGAGGAAGGCGCCGATGCTGTAGCTCAGTCCGTCCTGCTCGCGCACGCGCCGCCACAGCCGCGAGTTGCCGGGGTCGCCGAGCACGAACGCGGCCACGGTGGCCGCTGCGTAGTCGGCGCTCGCGTCGTTGAGCGCGAGCGCGAGCTCGCCCTGCAGCGCGGCGTTCGCCTTGTCGGGCGTCTCGAGCGTCACGACGCGCGCCGGCTTGGCGACGAGCGGCTCGGGCACGCGCGTGAACGGAGCGGCACCCTTCCACGTCCCGAACAGCGTCGCGAGCTGCGCCTTGACGGCTTCCGCGTCGAAGTCGCCGACGATCGCGAGCTCGGCCGCCGCGCCGCCCGCGAACTGCGCGTGGAAGCGCTTGACGTCCTCGAGCTTCGCCTGCGCGTAGGAGGCGATCTCCTCGTCGAGCGTCGGCTCGTAGCGCACGTCGCCCTTGGGATAGGGATTCCCGAGGCGCTCGAGGGCGCGCTCGGACACGCTGTCCGGATCGGTGCGGCTCTCCTCGAGCGACGCCGCGATCTCGCGTTTCAGCTGCTCGAACTCGGAAGCGGGGAACGAGGGCTCGCGCAGCGACTCTGCGGCGAGCGCGAGGACCTCGGCGAGCCTGTCGCGCGTCGTGTCCCCCGCGGCCGTGAGCGACGTCTCGCCGCCGTCGATCTCGAGCTTCGAGCGCAGCCGGTCGAGCGTGTCCTCGATCTCCTGCCGGGTGTGCTTCGCGGTGCCGCGCTTCAGCATGTACGCGGCGAGCGTTCCCTGCGGCATCCTGCCGAACAGCGACTTCTCGTCGCCCTGGTGGACCTGCAGGCGGAGCTTGACCGTCGCGCCGCGCGTCTTCTTCGGCAGGAGCGCGATCTTCATGCCGTTCGCGAGCGTGAAGCGCTGCGCGCGCGCGTCGAGGTTGGCCGGCGTCGCGTCGAACGCCTCGCCCGCGGCGGCCGCCGGATCGCCCTTGTAGTCCTTGACCATCGCGGCGACGTCCGCCGCCGGCGGGCGCGGCGCGCGGTCGGGCTTGGCGTCGGGCACGAAGCTGCCGACGGTGCGGTTGGACGGCTTCAGGTAGGCCTCGGCGACGCGCTCGACGTCGGCCGCGCTCAGCGTCCGCCAGCGGTCGCGCGCGAGGAAGAAGAGCCGCCAGTCCCCGAGGGCGACCGCCTCGGACAGCGCGACGCCGAGGTGCGCGGGATCGGCGAGGGTCTCGTCGAAGTCGCGCAGCGCCTTCGCGCGCACGCGTTCGACCTCGGCCGCGGTGATCGGCGCCTTGGCCGTGCCCTCGAGCGTCGCCTCCATCGCGCTCCGCGCCGCCGCGAGCGAGTCCGTGAGCTGCAGCTGCGCGAAGAACGCGACGAAGCCGGGGTCGTGCAGCTCGGGCACGAAGCTCTGCACCGCGGAGGCCTTCTTCGTCTCGACCAGCGCCTTGTAGAGCCGGCCCGCCGGCTCGACGGTCATCACCCTCGCGAGCGCGTCGACGGCGACCGCGTCCGGATGGGCGCCGGGAACGGTGTGGTAGAGGATGCCGAGGAGCTGCGTGTCGCCGACGCGCCGGATGGTGACGGTGCGCTCGCCGTCCTGCACGGGCTCCTCGGTGTACAGGCGCGGCAGCGCGCGCGAGGGCTTGGGGATCGCGCCGAAGTCCTTCGCGATCCAGCCGAGCGCCTCGTCGGGAGCGAACTTGCCCGCGACGACCAGCACCGCGTTGTCGGGCTGGTAGTACGTGCGGTAGTACGCCTGCAGCCGGCCGATGTCGACGCCCTCGACGTCGGAGCGCGCGCCGATCGTGTTCTTGCCGTAGTTGTGCCAGTCGTAGGCCGCTTCGGTCAGCCGCTGGATCAGGACCTGCCACGGGCTGTTCTCGCCCATCTCCATCTCGTTGCGGACGACCGTCATCTCGCTGTCGAAGTCCGCGCGCGCGACCTTCGCGTTGACCATCCGGTCCGCCTCCATCGCGAGCGCCCACTGCAGATCCGCGGGCGACGCGTTGAACGTCTCGTGATAGTTCGTGCGGTCGTACCAGGTCGACGCGTTGAAGCGCATTCCGCGCTTCGTCAGCTCCGCCTTCGGATCGGCGATCGTCGGCGTCCCCTTGAACAGCATGTGCTCGAGCAGGTGCGCCATCCCGGTCTCGCCGTAGTTCTCCTGCCGCGAGCCGACGAGGTAGGTGACGTTGACCGTCGTCTTCGCCGCGCTGTCGTCGGGGAAGAGCAGGACGGTGAGGCCGTTCGCGAGCGTGTACTGCGTGATCCCTTCGACCGACGGGCCCTGCGTGACCCCGGGCGGAAGGGCGGCGGCGGCCGAGAGCGCGACGAAGGCGAGGACGGCGAGGAACGTTCGGGCGAGGAGCCTGGAGGCGTGGTTCATGGGGGAGGCGGCGAGTGGGGGCGCGGAGTATAGCGGACGGTGTTTGATGGACACCTCGGCCGCGCCCGGGTTCGCGATGGGGAGAGTCGGAACGGACCGCCGGCCGGACGCCCGCCACCGTCCTCCGCCGGGGGCAGGGAATCAGGATGCCGGCAAGTTGACGTTTACGTAAACGTCATGTAGGCTGGCCAGTCCCTCCCGCGAAGTGCGCCGGGAGTAAGCTTGGCATTCCCGCCGGGTCACCGGGGACGCCCGCCCGGAGGAGACCGCGATGAACGACACGAGCCGTCCCTCGCTCGCCTACAAGCCGGTCCACAAGGTCCGCTTCGTCACCGCGGCCTCGCTGTTCGACGGGCACGACGCGTCGATCAACATCATGCGCCGGATCCTCCAGGCGACCGGCTGCGAGGTGATCCACCTCGGGCACAACCGCTCGGTCGAGGAGATCGTCAACTGCGCGCTCGCCGAGGACGCGCACGGCATCGCGATCTCCTCCTACCAGGGCGGGCACGTCGAGTTCTTCAAGTACATGCTCGACCTGCTGCGCGAGCGCGGCGGGGCCAACATCAAGGTGTTCGGCGGCGGCGGAGGCGTGATCGTGCCCTCCGAGATCAGGGAGCTCCACGACTACGGCGTCGCCCGGATCTTCTCGCCCGAGGACGGGCAGCGGCTCGGCCTGCAGGGGATGATCAACGAGATCGTCGCCGCGTGCGACGTCGACCTCGCGCGTGAGCTGCCGCAGGACCTGGCCGCGCTCACGAGCGGCGACCGCTTCGGCCGCACGCGCGCGCTCGCGCGGCTGATCACCGGCCTCGAGGCGGGAACGGTGCCGGCGAAGACGCGCGACGCGCTGCTCGCCGCTGCAGCGAAGGCGAAGGTGCCGACGCTCGGGATCACGGGCACCGGCGGCGCGGGCAAGAGCTCGCTCACCGACGAGCTCGTTCGCCGCTTCCGCATCGACCAGAAGGACCGGCTGCGGATCGCCGTGATCTCGATCGACCCGTCGCGGCGCAAGTCCGGCGGCGCGCTGCTCGGCGACCGGATCCGGATGAACGCGATCGAGCACCCGAACGTCTACATGCGTTCGCTCGCGACGCGCGAGGCGGGCAGCGAAGTGAGCGCGGCGCTCGGCGACGCGATCGCCGCGTGCAAGGTCGCGGGCTACGACCTCGTGCTGGTCGAGACGTCGGGGATCGGGCAGGGCGACGCCGCGATCGTCCCGCTGGTCGACGTCTCGCTGTACGTGATGACGCCCGAGTTCGGCGCCGCGAGCCAGTTGGAGAAGATCGACATGCTCGACTTCGCCGACTTCGTCGCGATCAACAAGTTCGACCGCAAGGGCGCGGCCGACGCGCTGCGCGACGTGCGCAAGCAGTACCAGCGCAACCGCGAGCTGTTCAAGGCGCCGGTCGAGGCGATGCCGGTCTACGGGACGATCGCCGCGCGCTTCAACGACGACGGCGTCACCGCGCTCTACCAGGCGATCCTGCCGCGGCTCGCGGTGGCGGGCCTGAAGGCGCACGCGGGTTCGCTGCCCGCGGTCGACACCAAGGCGTCGACGCGCGCGCACGCGGTGGTGCCGGCAGCGCGCGTCCGCTACCTCGCCGAGATCGCGGAGACGGTCCGGAGCTACCACGCGTGGGCCGAGAGCCAGGCCAGGCTCGCGCGCGAGCGCCAGCAGCTGCGCGCGGCGAAGGCGATGCTGGGTGCGGCGCCGCCCGAGATCGACGCGCTCATCGCCGCGCGCGACGCGAAGCTCGACCCGCG
>DASQBO010000480.1:0-27190 GCA_035635175.1 Casimicrobiaceae bacterium
CGATCTTGGTCGTCCCGAGCTGCACCTTGTTCTCGGTCTTGATGCCGTTCGCCTCCAGCACGAGGATGATCATGTTCCCGAGCAGCGACCCCTCGGTGTCGATCTTCGATCCCACGCGGACGGCGGACGGCGTTTGCGCGATGGCGACGCCTGCGGCAACGGCGATCGCCAGAACACCCAATGTGAATCGTGAAAGCAGCGCGTTCATGGCGAGTCCTGTCCTGTTGGAGCGATGGAGGCGCTCGTCCTGCGATCTGACGCGGCTCGTGCAGAGCGCTGTGGCAGGGGCTCGCGCAGGCTTCGGATGCGGGCCCGACGGTGGCGCTCGACGAGCCCAATGACGCCGAGCGCCAAGCCTGCGAAATCCGCCGTCACGAAGCCAAGTATTTCGACTTTGGCAGCGTCGGTCAAGCGAACGGTACGGCCACGATCCGAAGCGGTAATCGGCCACAACCGGAAGCAGGCGCTACGTGACGCGCTCGAGAAAAGCCCTCGTTGCGGTCCGGGACCGTCGCGGCACACCCGCGGATATGGCCTACAGGGCGACCGTCTTCGGCCGCATGTCCTCGCAAGCCATTGCCCTACAGAAGTCTCAGCACCCCCCTGATCGGGTTCCTTCACGCTCGCAGGCACCCTGACGCACATCCTTTGCGTCCGACGTTGTAACACGCAAGAGGCGAATCATGTACCTCTGCACGAGAAAGACCTGCGCGCTCCTCCTGCTTGCGTTCGCACTCGCTGCGACACTGCCAGTGGCCGGCGCCACGGAGACACGCCAAATCGTCGTACAGGAACGCGAAACGGGTCAACTCGCAACGCTGGACGTCGTGCATGGCTACGCCGCCGTCGGCGACATTTTGGTTGGGCGCATGGACGACGTGCTTCGCGACGGATTCGCGTGGCCCCAGCCGCTCTCTGCGCGCTCGGCCTCTCTGAAGGCCGAGCAATATCTCGTGCAAGGGGCGCGTAGCTGGCCGCTGCCGATCGCGTACGTCATCGACGAATCCTTTCCGCCTGCCAATAGAAGCGCCATAACCGACGCCCTCGCCCATTTCGCCAACCTTTCGGGGATCAGGTTCGTGAGGGCGACTACTGAGAGCAATTACCTCCGTTTCCTTCCAGAGTCGGACAGCACCGAGTGCGGGCACAGCTTCTTTGGAATGCAAGGCGGCGATCAGCCGATCTACATCCGCTGTGTTGGTGCTGGCACCGTGGTTCACGAAATCATGCACGCCCTCGGATTCGGTCACGAGCATCAGCGCGCCGACCGGGATAGTTTCATTCGGCTTCACCCCGAGTGTGTGACGCCCGAAACAATGGCAACCTTCCAGGGTCAAGTGCTCCAGACATTTCAAAGCGCGCCGTACGGTCCCTACGATTACGCGTCGATAATGCACTACCCCGAGCGGGGCGCATTCAGCAGCACCTGCCCCGTGATAACTCCCATTCCGACCGACTTCTTCGACAGCTCTCCGGGCCTGTTCTGGGGATTGGACGCGCAGCCGTACGCCGAGCTGACGCCCTGCTTTAGCGGCATTGGACAGACCTGCGGTTTGAGCAGGGGTGACGTGGTCGCGCTCAACTATTTCTATGGGGGTGCCCCATTGGCCGGCGCGGTCAATTACGAAGGCTTGTGGTGGGCTGCACCGGCAGGATCGGAGTCCGGTTGGGGAATCAACCTTGCGCATCAGGGAGACGTCATCTTCGCTACCTGGTTCACGTACGACGTCAACGGCAAGCCGTGGTGGCTGACCATGACCGCGAACGAGACCGCAGAAGGGCAGTTCAGCGGGACGCTTTATCGGAGTAACGGGCCGCTCACCGGGTTCGGTCCGCCGGCGCCGACGCCAACGGCGGTGGGGAGCGGAACGCTGACCTTTGGCAGTGCGACCAGCGGAACCTTTTCCTACCAGGTGAGCGACGGAGCCAATGTAGCGACGCAAACCAAGACGATCGTGCTGCAGACCTTCGGACCGGCGCCGACCTGTGTATGGGGCGCGCAGCCGGACCTCACCAAGGCGGCCAACTTCCAGGACCTGTGGTGGGCGGCACCCGCAGGATCAGAGTCGGGTTGGGGACTGAACCTAACCCAGCAGGGCACCACCATCTTCGCCACCTGGTTTACCTATGATGTGAACCAAGACCCGCTCTGGCTGTCGGTGACGGCGCCGCAAACCGGGCCCAACGCGTACACGGGAACGCTGTATTTGACCAACGGGCCAGCCTTCGGCTCGGTGGCCTTCGACCCGACGAAGGTAGGCCGAACCGCGGTGGGTACGGCGACTTTCACGTTCAGTGACGGCAACAACGGGACGTTTGCTTACAGCGTGGATCTTGGAGATGGGGTGAACAAAGCCAATCGGGCAAAGGCCATCACCCGTCAGGTATTCCGCGCCCCGGGCACCGTTTGCCACTAGCGGGTGCTCGCTTTCGAATACTCGGAACGACCCGCGTGGGTCGATGGCGCCACCCGACGAACGTTGAAAGCAGTCGGTGGAAATGTCCGCTGGCGACCTCGACGCGGGCGCTTGAGCCCCGCCGTTGCCCCGTGGGTTGCCGCCGCGCCAGGTGTGCGGCGCCTATCGGCGAAGTCGCCGTATCGCGTACTCGACGGTGAGAGGCAATAGCGACAATGCGATGATGATCACAATGACCCAGGCGAAATTTTCCTGGATGGCTGGAATTCTGCCGAACAGATAGCCACCCGATACGAGCAGCCCTACCCAAAGCATCGCGCCCGCCGCGCTGAACCCAAGGAAGCGCCCGTAGGTCATCCGCCCGACGCCGGCAACGAATGGGGCAAAGGTCCGTACGATCGGGACGAATCGCGCGACGATTACGGTCTTGCCGCCATGGCGGGCGTAAAAGCCTTGCGTGCGCTGCAATGCCTGCTGGTTCAGAAATCGACCTCCGCCGCTGCCTGCGATCCGCTTGCCGAAGAATCGACCGATCCAGTAGTTGCAGTTGTCGCCGGTAAGAGCAGCGGCAACAAAGGTGAACCCCAAGAGTTCGACGGGCATGCCCGCCGACGCCCACAGGGCACCTGCGGCGAACAGCAGCGAGTCGCCCGGCAGAAAGGGCGTAAAGACGAACCCGGTTTCGCAGAATACGATCAGGAACAGGATTAGGTAAATCCACGGGCCGTAGTGCTGCGCGAGCGCGCCAAGCTCGCTGTCGAGATGCGTAACGAACTGCCATGCCGTCGCCAGAAGTTCCATGCCGGCACGATCATCGCACGAACGGCATGCGGGGTTGACGCCGAATCCGGCGGCCTCGCCCGCGCGCCGGCTCTCACTGGCCGCGCGTCGACGGCGGCAGGACTGAGTGTGTTCCGGTGGTCTGCCGGCAAGACGTCTAGTTCGAAAGACTTCGGCAGCACCCGCCTACGAGGGTTCGGCCGCCGCGGGCTGCCAACTGGCGATCCGGCGAGGCGGTAAGCGTCTGCCCGGTCCGGCCGCTGAAGCCGGTTTGAGACATCGGCATGCCGCGCTGCGCGAACTGTGGCGTGAACGAGCCGAAGATCATCGCGGCGATCCCCGGATCGTCCGGCGATCGATAAGCTCCTCGCTCACCTCGGGCTGCAGGTGCAGCCGCCACGTCGCTCGCCGGCACGCGAGACCGCGCCGCTCCACGCGTCCTGAGCGCTGTTGCTCACTACGGACCTAGCGGGCTGCAATTCCGGCACAATCGGCCCGCGCGCGTTGCGCCGGAGTCCGCCATGCCCTTGGAGTCCCCCCACAGGCCGCTGCCCGGCCTGCGCCAGATGGTCGCCGATTCCGGCGGGCTCTACCTCGCCAATGCGGTGATCGCCTTCATCTTCGCCGCCTCGGGGCCGGTTGCGATCATCCTCGCCGTCGGCGCGCGCGGCGGGCTGAGCGAGTCCGATCTGTCATCGTGGATCTTCGGATCGTTCTTCCTCAACGGGTTGATCACCTTGCTCTTTTGCACGCTGTACCGGCAGCCGCTCGTCTTCTTCTGGACGATTCCGGGGACGGTGCTGGTCGGCCCGGCGCTCGGCCATCTCAGCTGGGCCGAGGTCATCGGCGCCTTCCACGCCACCGGGCTGCTCATGCTGGTGCTGGGCCTCTCGGGCTGGGTGCGGCGCGCAATGCAGGCCGTGCCGATGCCGATCGTGATGGGGATGGTGGCGGGCGTGTTCCTGCGCTTCGGCCTGGGCCTGGTGTACGCGGTGCGCGACGACCTGTGGATCGCCGCCCCGATGATCGCCGCATTCCTCGCGCTCGGAGCCTCGGTGCGATGGTCGCGCCGGCTGCCGCCGCTGATCGGCGCGCTCTTCGTCGGCGCGGCGGCGATCGCCCTCCTCGGCAGGTTCCATCCGCAGGGCGGGGCGCTGCACGCGCTCGCCGATCCCAACGTGTACGCGCCGGTATTCTCGTGGCGCGCGATGGTGGAGCTCGTCATCCCGCTCGCGATCACCGTGCTCGTGGTGCAGAACGGCCAGGGTATCGCGGTGCTCAACGCCGCCGAGCACAAGCCGCCGATCAACGCGATCACGGTGGCCTGCGGCGCCGGCTCGATGCTTGCCGCGCTGGTCGGCACGGTCTCGACCTGCCTCACCGGCCCCGTCAACGCGATCATCTCGGGTTCGGGCGAGCGGCACCGGCACTACACCGCGGGCCTCGCCGTTGGCGTGTTCGCGCTGGCGTTCGGGCTGTTCGCGCCGGTGTTCACCCGGCTCATGCTCGCCACTCCGCCCGCGTTCATCGGCGCCCTCGCCGGCCTCGCCATGCTGCGCGTGCTCCAGACGGCGTTCAACGTGTCGTTCCGCGAGCGCTTCACGCTCGGCGCGCTCGTCACCTTCCTCGTCACGGTGGCCGACGTGCCGATCTTCAACGTCGGGGCGCCGTTCTGGGGATTGGTCATCGGCTACGCCGTGTCGCGCCTGCTGGAGCGCAAGGACTTCGGCGCTGCCGGCGCCTGAGGCGAGACCGTCCGGCCTCCGCTCCGGAAGGTCAATCAGGGCTACGGTGCGGCACTCGACTTCGCCGCCCTCGCGGCGCTGCCCTTGCCCGGCACCGTCTTCCACCGCCGGTGCACCCAGTACCACTGCTCGGGGCGCGCGAGGATCAACCGCTCGAGGACTTCGTTGTAGGCGCGCGTCGTCGCGCGGATCGCCTCCTTCGCGTCCGCGCTCTCGGCGGGCGGCAGCGCGTCTTCGAAGCGCAGCACGTGGCGGCCGTCGGACTCGCGCCACGACGACGCGGGGACGACCGGCGCACCGGTTGCGAGCGCGAGGATCGCGAGGCTCTTGAAGGTCCACGCCGGATGGCCGAAGAAGTCGACCTCGATGCCATCGGGCGGCCGCGCGTGCTGGTCGAACGGGAAGACGATGAAGTCGCCCTTCTCGAGCGCACCCAGGATCGCGTCGAGCGAGCCGCGCTTCGGCAGCACGCCGAAGCCGCCCGCGTTGAAGCGGCGGGTGACGAGCGCGTCGAGCCACGCCGGCTTCAGCGCCCGGCGCACGAAGTGGAAGCGCCCGCGAAAGCCCGGGTAGTGGCCGATGCCGGCGATCGTCGCCACCTCCCAGTTGCCGAAGTGGCCGGTCAGCACCAGCACGCCCTTCCCGCGCTCGAACGCGACTGTCAGCGCGTCGAGGTTCTCGATGCGGACGATCGCCGCCTTGCGCTCGGCCGAGAGCCAGCGGAACCTGAGGAACTCGCCCAGGAGCCGCCACAGGTGCGCGTAGTGCGCCTGCGCGAGGCGCACGATCTCGTCCTCGCCCACGGTCTCGCCGTACACGCGGCGGAGGTTCGAGAGAATCACTTCGCGCCGGATCGGCAGGAACCGGTAGAGCAGCCGGCCCGCGAGCGGCGCTTCGGTCTTTGCAGGCACGGCGAGCGCGACGGCGGAGGCGCTCGTCCGGTCGTGCGTGAGGGACAGCGAGATCGTCGCGATGCGGTGCCGTCCGAGCGCGGCCTGCGCACGCGGGGCGCAGACGACCTGCGGCGCGCCGTAGTTGTCGCTCGCGACCGAGAAATCCTCCGGAGCGAGCCGCCCCAGCGCGGTCTCGCGCGGAAAGAGCTTCGCGCAGGCCTCCTTCGCGGCGAAGCGCGCGGCGAGACTCGCGGCCCGCTCGCGCGCACCGCCCGCGTCGGCGAGCTCCCGCGCGCTGAACCAGCGTCCGAGCGCCGCAGGCGGCGTCTCGGCCAGGAGCCGCTCGATCCGCGCGATCTCGACGGTGTCGATCCCGCAGCGATCGGGAACGGCGGCGGCGTCCGCCATCGCGAACGGTGCTACCGCGCGCGGACGATGAGCGCGGCGTTGGTGCTCGCGAAGCCGCGGCAGATGACGAGCGCGACGTCGCTCGTCGGCTCGCGCGCCGACGCGGAGACCGGAACGCCGGCGCAATCGGGATCGGGACGCTCCCAAACGGCGATGCCGGGCACGACGCCGCGCTTGAGCGCGACGAGCGCGAGGCTCGCCTCGAGGATGCCCGCGCCGGCGATCAGGTGGCCGAACGACCACTTGAAGCCGGTGACCGGCGGCGGCGCGGCGCCGAACACGGTGCGGATCGCGGCGGCTTCCGAGGCGTCCGATTGCGGCGTCCCGTTGCCGTGCGCGACGATCATCCCGACGTCGGCCGCACGCAGCCCGGCCTCGTCGAGCGCCTGGCGGACCGCGCGGACGACGCCGTCGCCGTCGTCGCGGATCGCGATCAGCCCCTGCGCTTCGCACGCGTAGCCGCCGCCCAGGTATTCGCCGACGATCGGCGCCGCGCGCGCCGCCGCCGCGGCCTCGGTCTCGAGCATCATCGCGCCCGCGCCTTCGCCGAACAGGCTGCCCGTGCGGCGCGCATCGAACGGCAGCAGCTCGCTCGTGGCGAGAAGGCCGAGCCGGTAGTAGTAGAGGACCATCTCGGGCTCGATCGGCGTGTCGTGCCCGACCGCGACGGCACGGTCGGCCTCGCCCGCGCGCAGCGCCGCCGCCGCCTCCATCACCGTCTGCGCGCCGGCGCAGCTGTGGTTCGTGATGCAGGTGTTCGGACCCTTCAGCATGTACTTGATGCCGAGGTGGCCCAGCACGTTGTTCGGCAGCGTGCGCAGGAGCCACATCGGATTAACGGCATTCGTGAGCTCGCGACCGAACGTCGCGAGGTCTCCGTGCGCCTCCGTCATCAGCGGGAAGAAGTCGTACTGGTTCTGGTAGTTGCCCCCGCCCGAGCCGACGAACACGCCCGAGCGGTCGTTGAAGGTGGCCGCCGCCGCCGGATCGAGCGAGTCGCGGTGCGCGACCACGCCCGCCGCCGCGAGCGCGCTGCCTGCGGCGTAGATGCCGACGAGGTCGGTGCGGCGGATCAACTTGTGCAGCTTCCGGTCCTCGACCAGCGTCCGCGGATTGAAGTCGGGGATCTCCGCCGCGACGCGGCAGGGCCAGCCGGCGGTGTCCCACAGCGTGATCGGGCCGAACGAAGTGCGCCCGGCGCAGACCGCGTCGAGGATCGAAGCCGGGTTCATCCCCGCGCCGCAGACGGCGCCGGTGCCCGTGATCAGGATGCGCGAGCCGCTCATGTGAACAGGCCGGTCACGCCTGCGCGCCCTTTCCGTCGACCGCTTCGGGGTTGCGCAGCACGATGCAGCTGTTCGAGCCGCCGAAGCCGAAGGAGTTCGAGATCGCCACGCGCACGCGCTGCCGGCGCGGCGATCCGGTGACGATGTTGAGGTCGCACTCGGGATCGCGCTCGACCAGGTTCGCGTTGATCGGGATCTCGCCGTGGTGGATCGCGAGCGCGCAGACCGCGCCTTCGACGGCGCCCGCCGCCGCGATGAGGTGCCCCATCGTGCTCTTGGTCGAGCTCACCGAGACGTTGCCGACGCCGTCCCCGAACACCGCGCGGATCGCGGCCGTCTCGCTGCGGTCGTTCATGCCGGTCGAAGTGCCGTGCGCGTTCAGGTAGTCGACCTCCGCGGTCGTGGCGCCCGCGTCGGCGAGCGCGGCGCGCATCGCCTGGATCGGGCCGTCGCCGTCGGGCGGCGAGTCGGTGATCCGGTAGGACGAAAGCGAGTTGCCGTCGCCGGCGAGCTCGGCGTAGATCCGTGCGCCGCGACGGCGCGCCGCTTCCCATTCCTCGAGCACGAGGAAGCCGGCGCCCTCGCCCAGCACGAAGCCGTTGCGCGTCAGGTCGAACGGGCGGCTCGCACGCTCCGGCGCATCGTTGTCGGTCGAGAGCGCGGAGAGGAGGACGAAGCCCGAGATGCCGATCGGGCTCACCATCGAGTCGAAGCCGCCGGCGAGCGCGTAGTCCGCCGAGCCGCGGCGGATCAGCTTGAGCGCGGTCCCGAGCGCCTGCCCGCCCGAAGCGCAGGCCGTGTGCACGGCCGTCGCGTAGCCGCGGATGTCGAAGCAGCTCGTGACGAGCGCGAGCCCGGCCGACGCCTGGCTTCGGCAGAACACGAGCGGGTCGTTGGCGGCGGGGTCGGAGAGCAGGAGGCCGGCGTCGAGCTCGCCCGACGCGGCGCTGTGGTCGTGGGTTTCCTGGAGCTCGTCGTAAGAGCTCGTCATCATCCCGGCGCCGACGGCGCAGCACCAGCGCGCGGCGGTGCCGGGCTCGGGGCGGATGCCCGCATCGCGGAGCGCCTGCTCGGCGGCGGCGAGCGCGAAGCGGTGCGAGCGGTTCGTGAGCTTCAACGTCTTGCGCGGCACGTCGACGTCCTCCGCGCGGAAGCCCTTCACCTCGGCGGCGATGCGCACCGGGAAGCCGCTCGCGTCGAAGAGCGTGATTCCCGCGCAGCCGCTCCTGCCCGCGAGCAGCGCGTCCCAGGTCGTCTCGACGTCGTTTCCGACCGGCGTGACGAGGCCGATCCCGGTGATGGCGACGCGGCGATGCATCTCCATGCGTCCTCCTATCGTTCGGCCATGTCGACGCGCGCCGTGGCGACCATCCGGCCGTGCGCGCGCGCGGTGAGCGACGCGACGATCATTCCCTTCGACGGCGCGGCGAGCTCCGCGCAGATGTCGAGCACCTGTCCGGGGGGCGTGAACGCGCGGACCTTGACGTTGGTCATCCGGACGGGCACGAGCAGGGGCTCGTCGGTCGCGCCGCGCTCGGCCTTGAGCGCGAGCTGGATCATCTCGTTCAGGAGCAGCGTCGCCGGGAACACCGGGCGGCGCGGAAAGTGGTCGCGGAAGAACGGCGCGGCGTCCGGCACGTGCAGCGTCGCCGTCGCGGACTTGCCGGGAACGAGCGTGCCGGGATCGACGCGGAAGCCGTCGATGCCGTGGAAGCGGCCCTCCGGCGCGCCGGAGCTGCACAGCACGCCGAAGCGCTCGCGCAGCGCGGCGGGCGAGTCGAACTCGGTCAACGGCAGCATCGGCCCGAGGCAGTCGATCAGCTCGAGCGCGCGCGCGCCGTCGATGTCGGCCCAGCCGTGGTACGCGACCGCGTCGTCGTCGCAGCTCTCGAGCTCGACCACGAGCTCGAGCGTCTCGCCGGGCTGCGCATCGCGCAGGAACCGCGTCTCGAGGGCGAGCGCCGCCACCGGCCGGCCGCGGAACTCGATGTGCGCCATCGCGGCCCACGAGGCGAGCTGGCCGACCGCCTCGGCGATCAGGCACGACGGAAACGCGGGAACGTGCGCGGGAATCGCGAACGTCGCCCGCGCCCGCGCGCCGGGCACGTAGTCGTGGATCCGGTCGACGAAGGAAAACGCCGCGAAATGGTCACCCATGTCCGGTCCCGGACCGCGCGTTCGCGCGAACGCGCATCACGCGGTCGTCGCTCCCTGCCGCTGCGCCGTGATCACGAGCTTGCAGAAGGTCTCCGGCGTGAAGAGGCGCGGAATGTCCTTCGCCTTGAGCGGCGTGCGGAAGCGCTCGGGCGGCACCTCGGAGAGATACGCCTTGAGCTGCGCGAGCCCGGTGTCGGTGACGAGCCCCTTCTGCTCGAACTCGCCCTCGGACAGCGCGCCGCGCGCGTTCTCGACGATCTTGCCGCGCGGGATCTTCACCTTGAACGCGCGCTCGAGGCGGAAGACCATGTCGAGGAAGTCGATCGACTCCGCGCCCAGGTCCTCGATCAGCGACGCGTCGGGCTTGACCTCCGCTACCTCGCAGCCGAGCGCGTCGGCGATCGTCTCGGCGACGGTCGGGTAGACCTTGCTGATGTCGTCCTTCGTGATTTCCGTGTTTGCCATTCTTCTCACTCCATCTTGAATCCGCCATCGACACTGAAGACCTGCCCCGTCACGTAGCTCGCGTACGCGGACGCGAGGAACCACACCGCGTAGGCCACCTCTTCCGGAGTGCCGAACCGCCGGAGCAGGATTTTGGACTTGACCTCGTCGCCCGCCATGTCGCGCACCGCGGCCGACATCTCGGTCTCGATGACGCCCGGCGCGACGGCGTTCACGTTGATCTTGCGCGGCGCGAGCTCGACCGCGAGCGCGCGCGTGAACGCGTTGATCGCACCCTTCGAGGCGGCGTAGTTGGTCTGCCCGCGGCCGCCCTTCTCGCCGGACACCGAGCTCAGGTTGACGATGCGTCCGGCGCGCTGCGCGACCATGTGCGGGACCACCGCGCGCGTCACGTTGAAGACGCCGGTGACGTTGGTGTCGAGGACGTCGGCGACGTCCTGGTCCTCGAACGCGGCGAGCGGGTTGTCGCGGATCACGCCGGCGTTGTTGACGAGGATGTCGACGCGGCCCGAGCGCTCGACGACGCTCTCGACCGCGTCGCGGCACGCCGCCGAGTCCCGGACGTCGACCTTGAGCGCGCTGACCGCCCGCGAGGCGCCGCGCGCGGCGGCGAGGGCCTCCTCGGCGGCGGCGGCGTCGCTCCGGTAGAAGAACGTGACGTCGGCGCCCTCGGCGGCGAAGAGGTCGACGATCGCGCGGCCGATGCCGCGGCTGCCGCCGGTCACGATCACCGTCTTGCCCGCGATGCCGGCGTCGATCATCCGGAGATCGCGAAGCCGCCGTCGACGACCAGCGTGTGGCCGTTGATCATCCGGGCCTCGGGCAGGCAGAGCAGGTAGACCGCGTCGGCGACGTCCTGCGGCGTCAGCACCGGCCCCGCCGGCGAGCGTCGCGCGTAATCGGCGAGGAGCCCCTCGCGGTCGGGGAAGTAGGTGAGCGCGTCGGTGT
Organism: Casimicrobiaceae bacterium; assembly: GCA_035635175.1. Taxonomy (GTDB): domain Bacteria; phylum Pseudomonadota; class Gammaproteobacteria; order Burkholderiales; family Casimicrobiaceae; genus CAIWHR01. Next base: position 11,100 of record DASQBO010000480.1, read on the forward strand.
CGACGACGCCCGCCGACACGACGTTGACCCGGATGCCGCGCGGGCCCAGCTCCTGCGCGAGCGAGCGCGCGAGCGCTTCGAGCGCCGCCTTCGACGCGCCGACGAAACCGTAGCCCGGCATCGAGCGCGAGGCCCCGAGGCTCGACAGCGCGACGAAGCGGCCGCCCTCGGGCATCAGGTCGAGGCTCCGCTGCGCGAGCAGGTTCAGCGCGAGCGCGTTCGTCTCCATGCACCAGCGCCAATGCTTGAGGGTCATCTCGATCGTCGGCTTGAGCACGCCCGAAGCGGCGTTGCTGACCACGATGTCGAGCCGGTCGAACTCGCGGCGCAGGCCCGCGAACATCTCGTCGACGCTGTCCGGGATCCCGACCGACGCCTGCAGCGCGCAGGCCCGCCGGCCGAGACTGCGGATCTCCGCGCACAGCGCGTTGGCCTCGTCGGCGCTGTTGTAGTAGTTCGCGGCGACGTCGCAGCCGGCCCGGGCGAGCTTCAGCGCGATGGCGCGGCCGATGCCACGGGCAGCGCCCGTGACGAGCGCGACTTTTCCGGCCAGCGGCTCCGCCATCTAGGAGCCTGTCGGGCTTGCTTTCGCGTATGCGACGGCGGCGCGTTGGGCGCAGTTCAAGACGCGAGTCCGATGACATACCGGGAGTATGGCGAGGGCGAGCAACGCAGAAATGCGCCCAACTCGCCCCGTCCCTTCGGGTTGCCGCCAAAAAGCGCGTCTGCGTCGTTGCTCGGCTAGCGAATATTCCCGATATTCGCGGCGACTCGCGCCTGGCATCCATCGCTTTTTGGCGGTGCAACGCATACGTGAAAGTAAGCCCGACAGGCTCCTGGGTCGTCGGTGTGGAAGGACATGGGCGTCGCCGGGAATCCGGGCCGCCCGCGGAAAACGCCCGCCGGCCGTGGCACCCGGAACCGCGACAGGGGTAATTTTACCCCAAGCGGGGTCCGCCCCCGATCAGCGCGGGCGGCGGCCCTTATCGCCGCCGGACGAAACCCGGGCTCGGCCGACGGCGGCCTCCGTCAATCGGCGACGCGCCTTTCGCGCCGCGGCTCGCCGTCGCTCGCCTGCTTTTGCTCAGGCAAGTTACCGCGGCGCGCCCGCACGAGGCGCTGGGCCTCGATCGCCCAGTGCTTCTTGAGCTCGTACCAGACGTTCGCCGCGAACATGACGTTGTCCTGGGGGCCGTCCGGCAGCGCGACCTTGGCCGACGGGCCGTCCGGCACGAAGGCGTCGATCCAGGCGCGCGTCGCCGGGCTCGACACGAGATCCCGGGTGGCCGGGACCGTGACGTGCGCGTACTCGGCGGGCAGCCACACGTTGCGGACGACGGCGCTGCCGTTCGCGTGGAACGTCTTCACCTCGTCGAACGCGGGGCCGTCGAGCGCCCAGAGGTCGAACCCGATCCGGTAGCCGATGAATTCGTCGACGGTGTCGGGAATCGTGCGCACGCGGTCGAGCACGATCCAGTGGTTCGGCAGCGCGAGCGCCCAGCCCCCCGTGCCGACGGTCTGAACGAGGCCCATCTTGAACCCGACGACGGGCCGCTCGCGACCGGTGAGCGGATCGACGATCGTCGTCCTGGCCTCGTACTGTCCGCTCACCGGGTTGTACGGATGGAGTTCGCTTGCCCAGTCGCCCGCGAACACGTGCAGCACCTTGACCGCCTGGATGCCCCCCTGGCTGTGGCCGATGATCGTGGGGCGGACGCCTTCGTGCTCGTAGCACCACGCGATCAGTCCCGCGACCTCGTCCGAGCTTTCGTAGGGCGAGAGCGACCAGTCGTGCTCGTGCGGAGTGACGATCCGCTCCTCGGGGTAACCCATTCCGGTCAGGAATGCGCCGAACGACTCCATCGCGAGATAGACGGGATAGATGCCGCCGCGGATCAGGAAGACCCGCGGCGCGGGCGCTTTCGACAGCGTGTCGCGCACGTCGGCCGCGGTGATCTTCTCCGGGTTCAGCGCGAGGATGCGATCTTCGAGCGCCGCATCCATGACGGCCGCGCGCACCGGATTCGTCCGCGCGGCCGCGACCGGCGTCGTCGCGGAGCTTGTGACGGGAGGCGTGGCGCAGCCGCTGATCGCGGCCAACGCGACGATTGCAAAAGATGCAACGAGGGAGCGAAGGGATGTCATGCGTCGAGCTCTTGTACGCCGGCCTTCAGCGCAGTCAGTATTCTAACGATGTCGTCGGGGTGGAAGGCTGCCGTACGATACGACAGCCCGAGATGAAGTTCGTTGCCGGCGGAGCTCGCGGCGACGACGAGCGGCGTCGCGGGGCCCGTCGACACGGCGCGAAGATAGGCTGCCGGCGGATGCCCGGCGCCGGCCTCTCGCCAGAGGGCGTCGACGTCGAGCGGCGTCAATCCTGCCCACGCGGCATAGTGCTTGGAGTAGACGCGCGCGCGGCGCCGCGGCGTGAGCCAGCGCCACAGCGCGCCGACGCCGGCGAGCGCGAGCAGCGTGACCAGGTAAAGTTTACGACGCCGCACGCGGGCGGTCTCCACGTGCAGGTCGCGTGCGAGCGACTCGAGCCGCGCTCCTTCCGGCACGCGATGCGCGTAGCGGTACGAGCTCAGGAACTGGCCGAAGGTCGCGCCGACCGGCGTGCCGAAGTCGCGGCGGAGATTGACGATCGTCGCGACGCCGATCTCGCGCCGCCGCCGGCCGTCTCCCTCGCGTCCGACAACGGGTGCGAGCGCGCGCAGGAGCAGCGCGAGCAGGAGATCCGCGCGCGTGACACCCCACGCGGCGGCAGCGCGCCGCATCGCGGCCACGCCCTCAGCGCCGATCGTCGCGGAGGCGAACGCGTTGCGCTGGTCGTCGCCGTATCGATAGCGCGGCCGCTGCGAACGGCGAAGGCTCGCGATCGCGCCCGGCATCGCGGCGAGGCCGCGCAGGAGCGCAAGCCCGTGGCGAGCGAACAGGCGGCTGCAGGTCGGCGGATAGAGCGACGGCGCCGCGCGCGCGGGGAGCGTCGCGCCCGCGTCGCGGAGCACGATCTCCGCGAGCAGGTCGACGATCGAGTCGCCGCCCGCGACGACGTGATCGTAGGCGACGCCCAGGTAATGAGCCGCGCCCGCGTCGACGGCGAAGAACCGGAACGGGTCGAGCGGCCCGGCAGGCGCGAACCGGAGGTTGACGCCGCGCTCGATCGCGGCTTCCAGCACGCGAACGGGGTCGTTGTCCCCGGGCAGTATCTCGAGCGCGACGCGCGCGGCACCTCCCGCGTATTCGTAACGGCCGCGCGCAGGGTCGAGCACGAGGCCCGCGAGCCCGCGCGCTTCGAGCACCCCGTTCACCGTGCGCGCGAGGCGCTCCGCGTCGAGCGGGGCGTCGACGCGCACCGCGTGCACGGCGTTGTACGGATGAAGCTCGCGCCAGCGCAGCATCGTCGCCTGGAAGAGATTGAGGCGGCCGCGCATCGCCATCGTTCCTGCGTCAGCGCACGCTCCGCTGCGCCGCGAGGCACCAGTGCTTCGCGACGCTGTGCCAGATGTCCGCCGCGTGCAGCAGGTTCGAAACGTCGAGCCCCTCGGGAAGCGGCGCGGGCGCGTCGGGGCGATACGCGTCGATCCACGCCCGCGTGACGGGATTCGCCGCGAGATGCTCCGTCCGCGGCAGGTCGGTGTGGATGTACGCCGCCGGCAGGACGACGTTGCGAACGCGCGCCGAGCCGGTTGCCGCGTACGGCTCCGAGCCCGGAAACGTCCCGGCGATCGTGTCCCACTCGATGACGAAGCCGGTGAAATCTTCGACCGTGTCGGGAACGCTGCGCAGCTTCGCGAGCATCGTCCACTGGCCGAGCAGGAGCCGCGGCAGCTTGCCGGTCGCGAGCGCGCACGCGTACGGGACCCTGAGGCCGAGCGCCGGGCGCACGAAGCCGGTCCGAGGGTCGGTGATCGTGTCGCGGCCGAGCGTCGCGCCGGTGACGGGGTCGACGACGGCGACCCGGCTCCCAAAGGCGCCTGCGAGCTCGTGCAGCGTCCGCAGCACGAGCGCCCCGCCGCCGCTGTAGCCGATGAGCAGCGGGGCCGTGCCGTCGTGCTCGTAGTGCCAGGCGATCATCCCGGCCAGCTTGGCGCTCGACATCGCGCTCGAGTACGACCATGCGCCGTCGGCCGGATTGCGGATGCGCTCGGCCGGATAGCCCATCGCGACCAGGAACCGCGCGAACGGGTCCATCGTCGCGATTCCGAACGTCCCCGAAATCGCGATGATGCGCGGTGCGGGGGCGTGCGCGAGAACGTCCCGGACGTCGGTGGCGGACACGCGCTCGCAGTCGAGCGCTGCGACGGTCGGCGCCGCGGCGGGTTCCGCAGCCGCCGCCGCGGCTGCGGCGAATGCGGCGAACGCGCCGCACGCGAGCATCGCGACCGTCGCGAGCGCCGCGGCGCCTTGCGCCCGCGCGGGACGGTGCCGGCTCAACGGCGCGGGGCGCCGAAGCGCGGCAGGAAGCGCCCGGTCCGCGCGACGTAGCGGGCGTAGGCTTCGCCGTGCGTCGCGAGCAGGTGCCGCTCCTCGTTCTGCGCCTTGGCGTTGACGAGCGCAACGTGGATCGCCGCGAGCGCGATCATCGGGATCGTCGGCAGGACGACGGCGGAGCACAGCATGAGGAGCGCCTGGTATGCGTAGATCGGGTGGCGCAGGCGGCGGAACGGCCCGTCCGTGATGAGCTCGGCCTGCTCGTCCTCCGCGACGTCCATCCGCCAGTGCTCGCCCATTCGCCCGTAGCAGCGCCAGGTCGAGAGCAGGCAGCCGATCGCGACCAGCGCGGCGGCCCAGCGCACGACGCCGAAGAGGGCGCCCGGCGCGGCCGGCGGCGCCCACGGCGCATCGACGCGGTTCTGCGCGATCCACGGCAGCGCGATCCAGGCGACGACGAGCGGCACCCAGACCAGCCACATGAGCCGTTCCTTGCGCTGCTGCGGAACGACACCGACGTCGTGCCGCGTCCTGCGCCGGACGCGTACGACCATTCGCGCGACGCCCAGCCAGTAGGCCGAGACGACCAGCGCCAGGATCAACAGGGGAAGGTCCCGCATGGTTCGAAGGGCTGGCCGGCCGCCGCGCCGTGGATGAGGACGCCGTCTCGCGTCCCGACCGCATTGTAGCGCCGGCCGCCGCGCCCTTCAGTTTCGCGTTTCTTTCGCCGTACCCCGGGCGCGCGCCGCGGCGGCGCCGAGGCCCGCGCCCACGAGCGCCCAGAACAGGAGCGCGTTCTGGCGCACGAAGAAGTCGTCGGTGAGATTCTTGACGATCACGCCCGCGACGAGGGCGAGCCCGGCTGCGCCGATGGCGGCGGTGTCCGCGTCCGCGCTCCGCGCGACGCGCCGGAACGCGATCACGACGGAGACGAGCAGGTAGGCGAACGCCGCGAGCCCGAGGAAGCCCGTCTCGAGCGCGCGATTCAGGAACGTGTTGTGCGCGTGCATGAGGAGAGGGTCCTGGAAGCGCGCGTAGAACACGTCGGCGAGGCTCCACTTGCCGAGGCCGGTGCCGACCCACGGGTGCTGGGCGATCAGGCCCCCGGCGAACCGCCAGAGCTCGCCCCGCGGGTCGCTCGACAGGAACTCCCAGACGCCGATCCCGGGCGCGGCGAGGGCGATCCGCGATTCGGAAGCCTCGAGCACCTGGAGGACGGCGAGCGCGACGACCACCACCGCCACTCCGAGCATCGACACGGTCCGGTAGCGCGAGCGCCAGTGGCGCATCGAGAACAGCGCGAAGATCGTGACCTCGGCCGAGGCGGCGAGCCAGAACATCCGGTTCAGGGTGAGCGTGCCGGCGGCGATGCACGCGCCGGCGACGATCAACGCGCCCGCGCGCTCGGGGGAGTGCGGCCGCGAGCGCAGCGCGAACAGCAGGAACAGCGGCAGCACCATCACGAGGAACGTCGATACGGAGCCGACGTCGCCGAAGCGCCCGAGGTCGAACCACGGCTGGTTCGGCGCGAACAGCGCGATCCCGACCGCGAGCGCGGCGACGGTCGAGGCGATCAGCGCGCGGGCGAGCCAGCGCGCGCCGTCGTGGCGCAGCGCGAGCGTGTAGCACGTCGCCCACGCGCCGAACGTGTAGAGGACCTCGTAGCGGTATTCGCTGAGCGCGACGAACGGATACCGGGCGAAGGCGACGGAGATCGCCGCGGCGACGATCCACCCCCACCACCCGGCCTTGAGCGGCAGCAGGATGAGCTCGCGCCATCCTCCGGATACGAAGACGAGCAGCGCGGCGAGGCCGAGCCAGGCCGAGCGGAACGCATGGAGGTGATAGAACGGCAGCGTCGCGACGAACACGCACGCGCAAACGAGCGCGGCCGACATCCCGCGGCGGTAATAGGCGGGAGCCTGATCGGGCGTCGTCGGCGTCGTCATGATCGACGCTCAATCGGCCGCGGCGAGCGCCGCGAGCTGCGCGAGCGACGCGTCGAGCAGCACGAGCTGCAGCACCTGCTCGGCGAAGCCGCTCCTCCCGCCGCGCCACGCGGCGACGAACGCGTCGGCGCGCGAGGCGCGCACGAGCCCGTTCGACAGGCGTTCGAGCCGCGCGCCGACGCCCGGAAGCCGCCGCGCGAGGTCGCCCTCGAGCCAGCCCCTGAGCGGCGGGTTGAAGCCGCGCTTCTTGCGGGCGAAAGGATCGAGGTCGCCGAGCGCGGCCATCGCCGGCGCGAGCAGCTTGCGCGGCGGCGTCGTGAAGCGCACGGCGCGCGGCAGCGCGGCTACGGCGCCGACGAAGCGATGGTCGAGGAAGGGCGCGCGCATCTCGAGACCGTGCGCCATCGTGCAGAGATCGGCCTTGCGCAGGACGTAGTCGGGCAGGTAGTTGAGGCGGTCGATCTCGAGCAGCGTCGGAAGGTCGTCGCGTCCGCCGTCGGGCATCCGCCAGTAGTGCGCGCGCGGCGCCGCGTCCGGTGCGAGGAAGGCTCGCTCGCCGGGCGTGAAGCCCGAGAAACGCAGCACGTAGGCCGCGCGCCAGTCGAGCCTGAGCTCCTCGACCGCGCGTTGCCAGGCGCCGCCGCCGACGCGGGCCGGCGCGCGCAGGCCGCGGAGCACGATCGCGCGCCGCCAGCGCGTGCGAAGGTGCTTCGCATAGCGTTTGTAGCCGCCGAAGAGCTCGTCGCCGCCGTCGCCGCCGAGCACGACCTTGACGTGCCGCGTCGTCTCGCGCGCGAGATACCAGGTCGGCACCGACGACGGGTCGGCGAACGGCTCGTCGAGATCGGCGACGAGGCGCTCGAAATCGCCGGCAATGCCTGCGGGAATCGTGACCGCGAGATTGGGGAAGCCCAGGCGGTCGGCTGTCGCACGCGCGAGCGCGGACTCGTCGAACGGCGTGCCCGGGAACGCCGCGGTGAACGTTCGCAGGCGATTGAAGTCCATGGTCGCCAGGCGGCACGCGATCGCCGACGAATCGACGCCCGACGAGAGGAACACGCCGAGCGGGCGGTCGGCGACGGTGCGCATCCGGATCGCCGCGTCGAGCGTCGCGAGCCACGGCTCGGACGAGGGCTCCGGCCGCCAGTACTCCCGCGTTTCCACGCGCCCGGACGCGAGGTCGTAGCGCAGCCAGTGCGCGGGCGGGAGCCGCGCGATCGACGCGAAGACGGTCCGCGGCGCCGGGATCGTGCGGTGCGCGAGGTACGCATCGATGCCTTCGGGGGCGAAGCCGCGCGCCCCGCGCGGCAGCCACGGCAGGAGGGCGCGCGTCGTCGACGCGAACGCGAAGCCGTCGTCGCGGTGCGCGTAGACGACGGGCTTGAGGCCGAGCCGATCGCGCACCACGTACAGCGCGTGCCGTCGGAGGTCGAGGATCGCGAGCGCGAACATCCCGCGCAACCGTTGCACGAAGTCGATGTCCCAGTGCTCGTACGCGTGGAGGATGAACTCGGTGTCCGAGCGCGTGCGGAATTCGTAGCCGGCGGCCTTCAGGCTCGCCGCGTCGGCGGCCCAGTCGTAGACCTCGCCGTTGTACGCGATCCAGACGTCGCCGCTCGCGTTGGCCATCGGCTGGTCGGACACGGGGCGCGGATCGATGATCGACAGCCGCGTGTGCAGGAGCGCGTTCGGCGCCGGCGCCGCCGCCGGCGCGAGCGAGGCGTCCCAGAAGCGCGCGTGCTCGGCGTCGGGCCCGCGCTGCCGGAGCGCGGCCAGCATCCGCTCGACGCTCGCCGGCGCGAGCGTGCGGGCACCGAAATAGCCGGCGATGCCGCACACGTTAGCGCTTCCCCGTGACGGCGCGGAACACGGCTTCCATGCGGTCGAGCATCCGCTCGATGCCGAACTCCGCGCGGGCGCGCTCCCCGCCGGCGGCGCCGAGTCGCGCGCGCAGCGGCGCGTCGTCGCGCAGCCGCGCGAGCGCGGCGCCGAGCGCGGGCACGTCGCGCGGCGGGACGACGAGGCCGGTGACGCCGTCGACGACCGCTTCGGTGATCGCGCCCACGGTCGTCGACACGACCGGCAGTCCGCAGGCCATCGCCTGCACGATCGCCTGCGGCACGCCTTCCTCTCCCCACGACGGCAGCGTGAAGAGATCGAGCGCCTGCAGCCACGGCACGACGTCGTCCTGCTGACCGGCGAAGCGGATCCGCTCGGCGAGGCCGAGGCGCGCAAGCTGCGCGTCGAGGCGATCGCGGTAGGGGCCGTTGCCGACGACGACGACGTTCCAGCCGTCCCACGCGGCGCGATCGCGCGCGAGCGCCTCGAAGAGCATGTCGTGGCCCTTCCAGTCGCGCAGCGTCGCGACGATGCCGAGCGTCGGCCGCGGCGGCACGCCGAGCCGCGCCCGCGCCGCGGCGGCGTCGCCGGGCACGAAGCGCGCGAGGTCGATGCCGGTGGGAATCGACGTCATGTGCGCGAGCGGCACGCCGTTGTCGCGAGCGAGCTGGCGTTTGAGCGCCTCGCCTGTCGTGACGACGTGCGCGGTCGCGCGCGTGTAGAGCCAGCGCGTCGTCGGGCGGTTGCGGACCGTCGTCGAGACGTGGCGCGTGCGGACGATCGGCGGCGCGTCGCGCAGCGTCGCGCACGCGAGGGCCGCGAGCCAGCTGTCGGTCGAGCTGTGCGTGTTGACGACGTCGATTCGCGCGCGCTCGCTCGCGAGGAAGCGGCGCAGCGCGAAGAAGTTCCGCGGGCGCTTCGCCCGGATGTCGAGACGGACGACCGGCAGTCCGAGCCGCTCGCCCGCCGCGGCGATCGGCGCCTCGTCCGGCGCGACGAGCGTCACGCGGTGGCCCCGGTCCTGGAAGCCGCGCGCCTCGGTGAGCGTGCGGATCTCCTGCCCGCCCCAGCCGCAGGAGTTCTCCGTGTGCACGATGGCGAGCGGCCGGCCGCGGGCCTCCGCGCTCGCGGCCGGTGCCGCCGCGCGGGCGCCCCGGGACGGCGCGGCGGCCCTCATGAGAGCGCGAAGCCCGGTTCGTAGCGCGCGAACCAGTGCTCGAGGATCAGGAGCACCCAGAGCCGCATCGCGTGGTTCTTGCGGCCGGAGCGGTGCTCCGCGACGAGCCGCGACAGCGCCTCGGGACGCAGGAGGCCCCTCCGCGCGAGGCCCCCGGGTCCGAGCGCGTGCGCGATGTCGGGCGCGAGCTCGCGCGCTAGCCAGCGATCGAGCGGCATCATGAAGCCCTGCTTCTCGCGATGGACGATGTCGCCCGGAAGGTAACGCTCGGCCAGCCGCTTCAGGATCCGCTTGCGCTCGCGGCCGCGGACCTTGAAGGAAGGCGCTAGCCGCGCGCACCAGCCGTAGAACGCGTGGTCGAGATAGGGGACGCGCGCCTCGAGCGAGAACGCCATCGTCGCGCGGTCGACCTTCGCGAGCAGGTCGTCCGGCAGCCACAGGCGCGCGTCGACGTGGAGCAGGTGATCGAGGTAGTCCGGCGAATCGCACTCGTCGTAGCGCACCTCCGCCACGTCGGCGATCCGGGCGCTCGCCGCGGCGCTGAACTGCGGCGTGAAGTACTCGCCGCGCAGCAGTGAGTCGAAGATGTTCGGAATCGTCGCGTAGCGGCGCGAGCGCGGTTCCAGCGAAGCCTTCACGATCCGGTCGCGCGCGAGCCGCGGCGGCAGCGCCCGCGCGAGCGCGCGGAACGGCGAATGGCGCGCGCCGAGCACGCGCGTCACCCGTTCCTCGGCGAGCCGCTTCGAATAGTTCGAGTAGCCGCCGAAAACCTCGTCGGCACCTTCGCCGGTCAGGACCACGGTGACCTCGCGCCGCGCGAACTCCGCGAGCAGCATCGTCGGCAGCGCCGCCTGGTCGCCGAACGGCTCGTCGAACACGTCGACCCAGCGCGCGAGCGCGGGCAGGACCTCGTCGGGCGCGAGCATGAGGCAGTGGTGGCGGCTCCCGACGTGGCGGGCGACGCGCGCCGCTTGCTCGTGCTCGCTGCCAACGTCGTCGCCGCGGAAGCCCAGGTTGAACGTGTCGAGCGCGCGGCCGGAGATGCGGGTCGCGAGGGCTGCGATCACGCCGGAATCGACGCCGCCCGAGACGAATGCGCCGAGCGGCACGTCGGCGACGAGCATCGACTCGACCGAGCGCGCGAGCCGCGCGTCGAGCTGCTCGAGGACGGCCGTCTCGGGCAGCGCTTGCTTCGGCACGTACGACGGCCGCCAGAATTCGCCGGTGGTGAGCGCGCCGTCGCGCACCGACAGCCAGTGGCCCGCCGGCAGCTTGCGAAGGTCGCGATAGATCGTCAACGGCGCCGGGATGTACTGGCATTCGAGGTAGAGCGCCAGCGCATCGAGGTCGAGCGCGTGCGGAAGCCCCGGGAACGGCCGCAGCGCCTTCAATTCGGAGCCGAACGCCAACGCGCCGTGGTGCCACGCGTAGTAGAGCGGCTTGACGCCGAGGTGATCGCGCGCGAGGAAGAGCTCGCGCCGGTCGCGGTCCCACAGCGCGAACGCGAACATCCCGGCGATCCGGTCGAGGAGGCCACGGCCCCACGCCTTCCAGCCGTGGACCAGCACTTCGCCGTCGCCCTGGGTGAGGAAGACGTGTCCCGCGTCCGCGAGCTCGCGTCTGAGCGCGCGGAAGTTGTAGAGCTCCCCGTTGAACACGACGGCCACGGCGCCGTCCGCGGAGACGAGCGGCTGGCGGCTCCCGGCGAGGTCGATCACCGACAGGCGGCGGAAGCCCAGGCCCGCCGGGCCGTCGACGTGGAAACCCTGGTCGTCCGGACCCCGGTGCGCGAGCGCCGCGGTCATCGCCGGCAGCGCGTCGCGCGCGCGGGGATCGTCGCAGAGATAGCCGGTGATGCCGCACATGGGAGAGGGAGAGGCACCGCCGGGCCGCAGTCGTCCGGCGGTTGTTGGAGGGCGGTGCGAGATTATATGTCGTGATCCGAGTCGATCCGGCGACCGAGGTCGGGCGGTCGTTGCCCGCGAACGGCGGGAATCGGCCAATTCCAGTCCCTAGATCGGCGTGGGGAGAAGTGCCTGGACCGGACGTTCGAGCCTCCTAACGCGAAAGGTTACAGACAGGTGGCCACTTCGTCGCCAGAGGCGTTGCTTCGCGACTACAGGAGGCGATGCGTCGCAGCCTCCTTGAGTCGGGTCGTCGAGTTGCCTAACGTCTAATGCCGGCCGCAAAGTGGCGTCTAGGAATAGGTATTCCATCGGCGATGCCAACCCACAGGGGGTCCGACTCTTAGACTAGCCCTTGGCGAGGCCCGCACCGGCCGCTTCCGAACAACGAACAGCGAGGAGCCCATGATGATTCTCAGCCGAATCCTGGCGGCACCCGCCGCCGTCTTGCTTCTTTCAAGTCCCGTTGCGTTTGCCCAAGAGTCCAGTTACACCCCCGGTACGGTCTGGAACTTCACCTACATTCAGACCGAGCCGGGTCAGTTCGAGAAATACCTGGACTACTTGTCTGGCAACTGGAGGAAGGTCAACGAATTCCAGAAGAAGGAGGGGGTAGTGGTCTCCTATCACATCCTTGCGGTCAACAATCCGCGCAATGGCGAGCCCGATCTGGTTCTCGCCGTGGAATTCAAGGACTATGTGCCGACCGCGCAGCAGGTCGAAATGCAGAAGAAGATTGAGGGAATGCTGGGGGAGGACACCCACAAGGCGGACACGGCGTCGGGCGAACGCAAACCAATGCGGAAACTCGTGGGGGGCATGCAACTGCAGGAACTCAAATTGAAGTAATCGGCCGTTCGCTTCAGCCCGATCGTGAACATACGGTAATTCAGATCGGCCGAGGGAGCGCGGTTTTGCGTGGGCGCTCCCCGACGGCGCATTGCTAAAGTGCTAGCCTTGAAGACGCGGAGGAGCATCCGTGTGCCCCGGAGGCGAGCTGCCACTGCGTGAAGGCCACTAAACGCCGGGTCCGATGATGCGCGGGCCACGCAAGAAGGCGATGACGGCGCCGCGCCCCGCCGATCGGCGTACGCGTTAACGGACAGCTACGGCCTCGAGCGATGACTCTCGTTGCTCGAGGCACGCACGTGCGCTCGCAATCACCTCTTCATAGGAAAGCGCGCGGCCGGCGGCTTCCGCGTCGGCGAATGCAGCCGCTCCAAGCGCCTCCCGCGTGCGTGCGAGCAGGGGCGCGAGGGAAATCCCGTCGGGCGGCTCGCGGCGGTAGCCGAGCTGCTCGGACAGGGCCTCGGTTGCTCCATGGAACTGTGCCGCGCGTTCCCAGTCGCCAGCCGCCGCTGCGAGCCCCGTCGTGCAATCCAGCTGCGTGACCGAGATGCGCTTGGAGCCGAGGTCCTCGGCAACGGCGAGTGCCTCGAGCAGCATCGTGCGGACGCGCTTCTCCTCGCCGAGACCGATCAACGTCCACGCTAGGTTGACGAGATGGGTCGATCGGCTGCCGCGATCTCCGCGCGCCGTGCTTAGCGCCAGGGCTTCCTCGTAGAGCGATTTCGCGTCTTCGAGCTCGCCTTCCGCGCGGTGCAACTCTCCGAGTCCGTTCAGAGCTCTGCAGATCTGGACCTGGTCCTTTAGTTGTCGCGATTTTGTCAGGGACGCCTTGAAATGGTCGCGCGCCGCTGCACGATCGCCGAGCGCGAGCGCCGTATGTCCCTTCAGGCGTAACGCCTCCGCAAGCCTCCCCTCGTCGCCCATCGCCTTGGCGATCGCCAAGCTCGCGTCGCCGTAGTCACTCGCCTCGCCATAGCGACCCATGGAAAAGCTGTGTTCGCCGGCGGCCCAGAGCGCCTGACACCGCAAGAGATCGGATTTTTGCGCGCCAGCGCGCGCCAGCGCTTCCACCGTGATCCGATGTGCGAGCAGCGTCAGGCCGCGTTGCCGCAGGTACAGTTTCAGCGAAAACACGAGCCGCAATCCCAGCTCGGCGCCGCCTGCGGCATGAGCCGATCGTGCGTGCGCCGCGAGGAAATTCTCGAGCTCGCAATCGAGCCGGGACAACCACGCGCTTTGTTCCGGACCGACGAGACCTGGTTCCGCTTCCTCGGCGAGCGCCACGTAGAATTCGAGATGGCGATCTCGCGTCGCCTCGCCTTCGCCGGCCTCGTTCAGGCGGTCACTCGCATACTGGCGAACCGTTTCGAGCATCGAGTAGCGGGTCGTCGCGCCAGCCCGATGTGTGCTGACGAGTGACTGGTCGATGAGGCGCGCCAGCAAGTCCAGCACCTCGTACTCATCGGCGCGCTCATCGGCAACGCGGATCGCCCCTTCCAGCGTCCAGCCACCGACGAACACCGAAAGTCGCCGCAAGAGCTGTTGATGGTCAGGAGCAAGGTGATCGTAGCTCCACTGGATCGTGGCGAGCAGCGTCTGGTGCCTACCCATGGCGGTCCTGCTGCCGCCGGTCAGCAGCCGAAATCGATCATCGAGCCGCGCGCGGATCTCTTCCACCGAAAGCAGCTTCACGCGGGCGGCCGCGAGCTCGATCGCGAGCGGAATGCCGTCCAGTCGGCGGCAGATCTCGGCCACGGCGTCGGCCGTCTCATTGTCCAGCGAAAATTTGGGGTCCGACAACCGCGCCCGCTCGGCGAAGAGTTGCACGGCCTCGCAGCTTTCCATCATCCGGGGATCGTGCTTCGTTCCGACCGGCGGGAACGACAGCGAGCGAACGGTCACCACGCGTTCGCCCCGGACCATCAATCCTTCGCGGCTCGCGGCCAGGACTCGCACGTCGAGGGCGCCGCTGGTCACGCGATGGACGAGGCTTGCGCATGCCGCCACGAGATGCTCGCAGTTGTCGAGGACCAGCAGCAGGCGACGCCCGGTGAGCCGGGCGCACAGCGTGTCGACGATCGACCGGTCGTTCTTCTCGCACGTGCCGAGCGTCGTCGCGACGGTCAGGGGGACGCGCTCCGCGTCGAGCAGCGGCGCCATGTCGACGTACCAGACACCGTCGGGGAATGATGGAAGAAGCCGTTCGGCGAGCTTGATCGCGAGGCGCGTCTTGCCACAGCCGCCAATTCCGGTGAGGGTGAGCAACCGCGTCTGCGCGAGCAGCGCGGCGTATTCGTCGAGATCGTCTTCGTGGCCGATGAAGCTGGTCAGCTGGCGTGGCAGGTTGTGCCGTTGCGCGGTGAGCTTCGATGAGAGCTCGCCGGCCGGCGCGATTTCAAGCGCAAATCGATAACCGCGACCCGCACTGGTTGCGATAGCCGCTGCACCGAGGATCTTGCGCAGCGCGGAGACCTGGACCTGGAGGTTGTTCTCTTCGACGACGACGCCGGGCCACACGATGCCAAGCAATTCGTCCTTGGTGACCAATTGCCCTGCGCGCTCGACCAGCGCTAGCAGTACGTCGAAAGCCCGGTCGCCAACGGCAACGGGGCGCTGGTCGGCCAGCAGCCGGCGGCGGTCCGGTTGCAGCTCGAAGTCGCCAAAGCGGTAGACGGTGTTCACGGCAAGAATTGTGGAAGGCCCGATCCCCCGAAAATCTACACCTGTGTCGTCGATTTCAATACGGTTTTCAGAACATTTAAGGCTGCCAAATGACGTAAGCGCATCGCGGGTGGGAGAGTACGTCCCGGGAAGACAGAACGTCTTTCCGACACGCGCTCAAGGAGATTGCAGATGAATCCCCACCCCGATCTTAGTCGTTCCGCCGTTGTCACGATGATCATCGCCGGTGCGCTGTCCGCCTTCATCTCGATAGGAGGCCTCAGCGCCGTCGCTGGGCTATTCCTCCGTGACGGGACGCCGTACGAGCAAGTCCTCGCCGCCGAGCGGGCGTGCGCCAACGATGCGCCGGCGTCGAAGCGCGAGGCCTGCCCGCGTCCGGACGGCGAGGGTACCCCGTTTCGCGTTTCGCGAGCCACTGAAGCCCTGCGACGCTAGTTGGGGCCGACGATGTTGATGCTCAAGAAGTTCACGCCCCAGACTCGTGCCGCGTGGGTAACGGCGTGGACGGCCACGCGTCGCAGGCGCACCGAACGCGAGCGGTGGAAGTGCGTTTGATCGGAATCCGGATTCACGTACCCGCTCCCAGCGACCCGTAGAGCGCGAGGAGGCGGCTCGTCATCGCCTCCGGCGTGAGCGCGGCGACCGCGGCCGTCGCGCGCGGTCCCATCCGCGCCCGCAACGCCGGGTCGAGCAGGCGCTCCATCTCCGCCGCGAGCGCCGCGGCGTCGGCGGCGTCGCAGAGCGCGCCCGCGCCGTGCGCCGCGACGAGCTCGCCCGCGCCGCAGCGGCGGCTCGTGACGACCGGCAGCCCGCAGGCGAGCGCTTCGAGCACGGCGTTGCCGAGCGGATCGTAGAGCGTCGGCAGCACGAACGCGTCGGCGGCGCCCAGGTACGGCCGCGGATCCTGCTGCGGGCCTGCGAACACCACGCGCGAGCGGACGCCCTCGCGGCGGGCAAGCGTCTCGTAACGCGCAGGATCCTTTTCGCGGCCGACGACGACGAGCTGCGCGCGCGGCGAGAGGCGCGCGAGCGCGCGCAGCGCGGCCGGCACCCCCTTTCTCGCGTAGTCGGAACCGACGAGCAGGAAGGCGACGTGGTCGGGGGCGAGCCCCAGTCGCTGGCGCATCGCCGCGCGGTGCTGCCGGACGCCCGGTCCGAACTCGCGCGGGTCGACCGCGTTGTAGATCACGTGCAGCTTCGCGTCGGGCACCGCGAAATGACGGCGCACGTCCTCGCGCACCATCTGCGAGATGCAGA
>DASQBO010000481.1:0-10440 GCA_035635175.1 Casimicrobiaceae bacterium
CTCGCGCGTCGTCACGTGCTCGACGACGACGCGCAGCGCCGGGAAGTCCCGGACGATCCGCGCGAGATGGCGCTCGACGAACACGCGCTCGCGGTCGAAGACGTCGACGTCGGGATCGGTGACCTCCCCGTGCAGCGACAGGACGACGTCGTGCACCTGCATCGCCGCGAGCGCGGGATATGCGCGATCGAGCGCGGTGACGCCGGAATCGGAATTCGTCGTCGCGCCCGCGGGGTAGTACTTGATCGCGTGCACGAAGCCCGAGGCGCCGGCGGCGGCGACCTCCGCCGGGCTCGTGTTGTCGGTCAGGTACAGCGTCATGAGCGGCTCGAAGCGACAGCCCGCCGGCAGCGCGGCGACGATCCGGGCGCGGTACGCACGCGCCATTTCGGTCGTCGTCACCGGCGGACGCAGGTTCGGCATGACGATTGCTCGCCCGAACACGCCCGCGGTCGCCCCGACGACGGCGGCCATCGCCGCGCCGTCGCGGAGGTGGACGTGCCAGTCGTCCGGGCGGGCGAGGATCAGCGTCGAAGGCGAGGAGGAAGCGGTGGCCGTCATGCGAAGCCCTTGTTTTTGCGTGATTATACGGCGCGGCCTTCGTGCCGGCCGGGCTCCATGCCCGCCGCGCGGGAATACTGGTCGCGAGTGACGCTGGCGGGATATAATCGCCGATTTATTGCGGGACCCCGCGGTCCCGGAGAAACAGGGGTCAGCATGGCAGCGAAGCAAGCCGTGGCAAGCGCAGCGGTCGCGCGGAAGCCCAAGGTCCTCACGGAGGAGGACCTGCTCAAGGCTCCGGACAAGGACTACATGAACGAGGCGCAGCTCGCCTTCTTCCGGCAGCGCCTGTCCGAGCTCCGCGACCAGCTCCTGCAGAACGCCGACGACACGGGCGAGCACCTGCGCGAGAACGAGATCACGACGGACCCCTCCGACCGCGCGACGCTCGAGGAGGAATACACGCTCGAGCTCCGCACGCGCGACCGGGAGCGCAAGCTTCTGAAGAAGGTCGAGAAGTCGATCAAGATGATCGACGACGGCAGCTACGGCTACTGCGAGGAGACCGGCGAGCCGATCGGCATCCCGCGGCTTCTCGCGCGCCCGACCGCGACGCTGTCGCTCGAAGCGCAGGAGCGCCGGGAGCGGGTGCAGAAGCTGTACGGGGATTAGCGGCGCGAGCGGCTCGCCGGGGCCCCGGGCGCGGAGCGCCAAGGGGGAGCGAGCAACCGCGAGTCGCCGCATGCGGCCGACAACGCGGTGGTACGAAGTGTACGGCGGTGCGGAGGCCGCGCGGGGCGCCCGCGCAAGGCTTACTGCATAAACGGGGCGACGCCGCATGGCGCCGCCCTTTTCGTTTCCTGCGGCCTCCGAACCGACGTCTTCAGTCGTCGCGGCGAGCCGTCGGCCGCTTAGGCGACTCGCGATTGGTCGCTCCCCCTTGGCGCTTCGCGCCCGGGGCCCCGGCTCCCCGCTCGCGCCTATAGCCCGAACAACGCCCGGTGGGACCAGCCGCCGGCCATGAAGAACAGCATCGGCATCGAGAGCATCGTGTTCGTGCGCGACGCGAGGAACGCGACCCGCCGCGCCTTGCCCTTCTCCTCGTCGGTCGCGGGCTTGAGGCCCAGGATCTTCTGCTGGTTGGGCCAGATCAGCGCCCAGACGTTGAAGAGCATGATCGTGCCCAGCCAGGCACCGACGCCGATCCCGGCCATGCCCTTCGACAGGGTGAACGCCGGGACGAACTGATTGCCGAGGAGCGCCGCGCCCGCGAGCCAGGTCACGACGGCCGCCCAGCGGAAGTACAGGAGCGCGCGCGGCGCCACGTGCTTGGTGATGCCGGCGCCCGTGTTGTCGGCGCTCGCGGCCTTGAGGGCCGCGACCTGGACGAAGTTGAAATAGTAGAGCAGGCCGATCCACATGATGCCGGCCATGAAGTGGATCCACCGTGCGATCGCGGGATAGAGATCCATGGCGTTCCCTCCGTCAGACGAGCAGGCCGCGGACGGCGAAGTACAGGATCGCCGTCAGGACCAGGCCGGAGATGATCGTGCCCCAGAGCGAGTCGAGCGGGTTCTTCATCGTCATCCTCCATTGTCGACGGTCGGTCGGCCGCCTCGAGTCCGAGGATTCTAGCAACTGCCCGGTGCGGCGACCACGGCGGGTCGCAGTTGCAGAAGCGAGTGAGGCCTCGGCTTGTGGGATGCCTATGCCGGGAACATAATCTTCCCTCTCGTCCTCCAACGCCTGCATCCGCTCGGGGCCGACGTATTCCGTCCCGCGCGGTGCGGATCCGCCCACGACGAATGGCGCTGTTCTCGAAACCGCCGGTCAAGAAGCCGACGCCCGGATCCGGCGAGGGCAAACCGAAGCTCGTACCGACACCGCCGGGCGTCAAGTCGCCCTCGGCGCGCGAAGTGGCGAGCCACGCGGCGAGCAAGGGCACGGCACCGCGACAGGTCGAGCCGGGAGGCGAGATCACGGTGTCCGGCGCGAGCCTCATCGAATGGGCACCCCCCGGACAACCGAGCTTCGAGGTGGCGCAGGCGAATCCGGGTCTGTGCGCGGTGCTGGAGGACGCGGCGCTGCGATTCGCGAGCGGACACGCCGCGAAGGCGCGCGAACTGCTCGAGCAGGGCGTGCAGACCGACCACGACACGAAGATCTCTCCGCTCGCCTGGCTCGCGCTGTTCGATCTGCAGCAGCGTGCCGGCGACAAGGCGGCGTTCGACCAGTTCGCCCTCAAGTACGTCGTGCAGTTCGAGCGCTCGGCGCCCGCGTGGGAGGCCGCCGAGAAACCGCAGGGGGGGCCGCGCCTCGCGGGGGGCTACATCGGGCTCACGGGCAAGCTCGGCGCGGGGGTCGCCGCGCAGCTCGAGGGGCTCAAGCGCGCGATGGCGAAGCAGCGGTCGGAAGTGCGCCTCGATTTCATGTCGGTGACGGGATTCGACGACGAAGGCGCGCGGCTTCTCGCGGCCGCGCTCGGCGACGCGCGCCGGAAGAAGTTTGCGGTCCAGCTCCAGCGCGTCGAGAAGCTCCGGCCGCTGCTCGACGCGGCCGTGAAGAAGGGACGCGAGGGCGGCGAAGGCGCGTGGCTTCTTTCGCTCGAGCTCCTGCAGTGGGCGCACGCGCACGCCGCGTTCGAGGATCGCGCGGTCGAATACGCCGTCACCTTCGAGCTCTCGCCGCCGTCGTGGGAACCGCCGCCGAACGCGGAGACCCCGGCGCCCGAGGCGCCGGCCGCCGAAGCCGCGCCGCCCGCCGAGGGCGACATCCTCCATTGGTCCGGCGTCATGGCGGGCTCGGCGGTGCCGCAGCTCGGCCGGCTGTCGGAAATCGCGCCCGGGCGCACCGTCGTCCAGGTCGACATGAGCGAGGTCGAGCGGATCGACTTCGTCTGCGCGGGGGCGCTCCTCAACACGATCAACCGCATCGAAGCGCAGCGCAAGTCCGTTCAGATCATCGGCGCGACGCCGATTGTCAGGGTGCTGCTGCTGCTCATCGGCATTTCGCCGCGCCATTTCGTCAAGAAGGCATAGTGGCGGGCCGGCCGCCCGAGGCGCGCAGCCGGGCTGCCCATCGACCCAGGACGACGCGGGACAGGCGCCCGCCACGACATGGAAACGTTCCACGGAACCACGATTCTCTGCGTGCGTCGCGACGGCGCGGTCGCGCTCGGCGGCGACGGGCAGGTGACGCTCGGCAGCGTCGTCGTGAAGGCGACGGCGCGCAAGGTGCGGCGGCTGTACAACGACCGCGTGCTCGCGGGCTTCGCCGGCGCCACCGCCGACGCGTTCACGCTGTTCGAGCGCTTCGAGGGCAAGCTCGAGAAGCACCAGGGACACCTGACGCGCGCGGCGGTCGAGCTCGCGAAGGACTGGCGCGCGGACCGGATCCTGCGGCGCCTCGAGGCGATGCTCGCGATCGCCGACCGAACCGCGTCGCTCGTGATCACCGGCACCGGCGACGTCCTCGAGCCTGAGCACGGCATCGTCGCCATCGGGTCCGGAGGGCCCTACGCGCAGGCGGCCGCGCGCGCTCTGCTCGATCACACGGCACTTTCTGCAGCCGAGATCGTCAAACAGGGCCTCGCGATCGCCGGCGAGCTCTGCATCTACACGAACCAGAATCACGTGATCGAAGTCCTCGAGAAAGGCGACGGCGAGAAAGGCGACGGATGAGCGGGCGCGGCGACGATACGGCGCAGGCGACGGATTGCGACGTGCTGATCGCGGGCGGGGGCCTCGTCGGCCTCGCGCTCGCGCCCGCGCTCGCGGCGTCGGGACTCGCCGTTGCGCTGTGCGACCGTGCGCCCGTGGCGGCGCCGGGCGAAGCCCGCGACGGCGAGTGGGACCCGCGCGTCTACGCGATCAGCCCCGGCAGCGCCGTCCTCCTGCGCTCCCTGGGCGCGTGGCAGGCGCTCCCGGCGGAACGCCTGTGCGCGATCGAGTCGATGCGCGTGTTCGGCGACGACGGCGGCGCGATCGACTTCGACGCCTACGACGTCGGCGAGCGCGCGCTCGCGTGGATCGTCGAGGAGCGCGCGCTGCGCGAGGCGCTCGTGCCGCTCGTCCGCGGCGCCGGCGTCGCGGTGCACGCCCCGCGTGCGCTTGGCTCGATCGTCTGGACCGCGGACCGCGGCGAGGTGCGCTTCGACGACGGCGGCAGCGTGACCGCACGCCTCGTCGTGGGCGCCGACGGCCTGCGCTCGCGCGTGCGCGACGCGTCGGGCATCGCGGCTGCGCCGGTCCCGTACGGCCAGGTCGCCGTCGTGGCGAATTTCGCGTGCGCAAACCCGCATCACGGGCGCGCGCATCAGTGGTTCCGCGACGACGGCGGGATCCTCGCGTGGCTGCCGCTGCCGGGGCGACGGATCTCGATCGTCTGGTCGGCGCCCGAGGCGCTCGCGCAGGAGCTCCTCGCGCTCGCGCCGGCGGCGCTCGCCGCGCGCGTCGCCGCCGCCGGCGACGGGAGACTCGGCGCGCTCCAATGCATCACGCCGGCCGCGGGCTTCCCGCTGCAGTTCATGAAGCTGCCGACGGTCGTCGCGCATCGCGTCGCGCTCGTCGGCGACGCCGCTCACGGCGTGCACCCGCTCGCGGGTCAGGGCGTGAACCTCGGCTTCGGCGACGTCGAGGCGCTCGCCTCGGTGCTGCGGGAGCGCGGCCCGGTCGACGACCCGGGAGCGCCGCTCTTGCTCGAGCGCTACGCGCGCCGGCGCGCGGAGCCCGTCGGCGCCATGCAGGCGGTGACCGACGCGCTGGCGCACCTCTTCCGCAGCCGGGCCCCGGCCGTCCGCTCCGCGCGCAACCTGGGTCTCGCGGCGATCGGACGGATGCCGCCGGCACGGCGCATGCTTGCGCAATCGGCGCTGCGATAAAATGGACGATTCACGGAGAACCACGATGACTTTCCAGACCCGACGAACCCCGCTCCGGCTCGCGGCGGCCTCCGCCCTCGCGGCCTGCGCGCTCCTGCTGGCGGGCGCGCCATCCGCGCAGGCGCCCGCGACCCCGCTCAGTCCCGAGGCGGCAGCGATCAAGAAGCTGCTCGAGCAAAAGCTGCCCGGCGCGACCGTGAAGGGCGTGACGAAGACGCCGTACTTCGGCCTCTACGAGGTGCAGCTCGAGGAGCAGCTCATCTACACGGACGCGAAGGCGAACTACCTGCTGATCGGATCCGTCTACGACACGAACACGAAGAAGAACCTGACCGAGCTCCGCCAGCGCGAGCTGAACCGCGTCGCCTGGGACAGCCTGCCCTTCGATCTCGCCTTCAAGCGGGTGAAGGGCAACGGCGAGCGCAAGCTCGTGATCTTCTCGGACGCCGACTGTCCATTCTGCGCGCGCCTGGAACAGGAGCTCAAGAGCGTCGACAACGTGACGATCTACACTTTCCTCTATCCGATCGATTCGCTGCACCCGGACGCCGCGCGCAAGTCGCGGATGATCTGGTGCTCGGCCGACAGGGTGAAGGCGTGGAACGAGTTCTTCGCGACCGGCGCGCTGCCCGACAACAACGGCGACTGCGACAACCCGGTCGTCGCGACGAGCGCGCTCGGCCAGAAGCTCAAGGTCGCGGCGACGCCCACGCTCGTGTTCGCCGACGGTTCCGTCGTGCCGGGAGCGCTGCCGGCGCAGCAGATCGAGTCCGAGTTCGCGCAGGCCGCGACGGTGCTCGCGAAAACGTCCGCCGCGAAGAAGTGACGACGCCCGGTTGAGCGCCGGCGAGCCGCCGCGGACGCACGCGGCGGCCGCGCCGCCGGTCGCGGGGGAGCCTCGATGGCCATCATCGATTTCCTGAAGAAGCAGTTCATCGATGTCATCGAATGGACCGACGACTCGCGCGATACGCTGTCGTTCCGCTTTCCCGACGAGGACAAGGAGATCAAGAACGGCGCGCAGCTGATCGTGCGCGAATCGCAGGTCGCGCAGTTCGTGTACCTGGGCGAGTTCGGCGATTCGTTCGGCCCCGGCAAGCACACGCTGACCACCGACAACATCCCGGTCCTGACGAACCTCAAGAGCTGGAAGTACGCGCTCGAGAGCCCGTTCAAGGCGGACGTCTACTATGTCGTCACGCGGGGCTTCACCGGCAACAAGTGGGGAACGGCGAATCCGGTGATGATGCGCGACGCCGACTTCGGGATCGTGCGGCTGCGCGCCTACGGGATCTACGACTTCCGGATCGTCGACGTGAAGAAGTTCCTGAAGGAGGTCGCCGGCACCGACGATCACTTCCGGCTCGACGAGTTCAACGACACGATGCGCTCGCGGATCGTGAGCGTCTTCTCCGACGCGCTGGCCGGGGCCAAGATCCCGGCGCTCGACGTCGCGTCGCGCTACGGCGAGCTCGGAAGCGCGCTGCTCCCGCTCATCAATCCCGCGCTGGCGGGGAAATACGGGCTCGAGATGACGAGCTTCGTCGTCGAGAACGTCTCCGTGCCGCCGGAGGTCGAGCAGGCGATCGACAAGCGCTCGTCGATGGCCGCGGTCGGCAACCTCAACGACTACGTCAAGTTCCAGATGGCGCAGGGGATGGAGAAGGGCGGCACCGCCGGCGTCGGCGGCGTCGGCGCCGAGATGGCGGTCGGCATGGCGATGGCGCAGCAGATGATCAGCCAGACCGGCGGGATCATGGGCCAGGCGACGCCCGGCATCGCAGCGCCGGCCCCGGGGGCGGGGCCCGCCCCCGAGCTCCTGACTCCCGCGCAGGTCGCGCAGACGCTCGGCGTCGGCGAGGCGGACGTGATGGCGAGCCTCGAGGCGGGAGACCTCAAGGGCAAGAAGATCGGCACGCAGTGGCGCGTGACGCGCGCGGCGGTCGATGCATTCCTGAGATCATGATCGCGCGCGCCACCGTCGGGCGTCGCGCGGTCCTCTGCGCGCTCGGCCTCCTCGCACTCGGCAGCGCGACCGCATCGCTCGCGCAGGATCCACGCGCGGCGCAGGTGCAGTCGGCGGCGCGCGACTGGCTCAACCTCACGGACAAACTCAACGCGACCGCGAGTTTCAACGCCGCCGGGGCGCGCTTCCGCGAGCCGATCAACCTCGAGCAGTGGACCGATGCGCTGACCAAGGCGCGCGCGCCGCTCGGCGCGGTCGACCAGCGGACGGTCGCCGAGACCGCGTTCGACAAGGCGGCGGGCGACGGCGGGACGGAATTCGAGATCGCGATGGTCCGCTTCCGGACCGCGTTCGCAAAGAAGACCGAGAGCTCCGAGACCGTGACTCTCGAGCACGAGGCCGACGGCAACTGGCGCGTGATCGGTTACTTCATCCGGTGACGGGCGGCGCCGAACCTGGCGCGGCGGCGGCCGTCGCCCTCGCGAAGTTCGCCTGCCCCGCCTGCGGCGGCGAGGCGGTGTGGAACCCCGGCAAGCAGAAGCTGGTCTGCCCGTTTTGCGGCACCGAATCGCCGGCGAAGCTCGACGCCCAGGGCGCGATCGTCGAGCACGATCTCGTGAGGGCGCTCCGGGGCATCGGCGACGCCGCGCGCGGCTGGCAGACGGCGCGGCGACAGGTCAAGTGCCGGAGCTGCAACGCGATCTCGGTCCTCGATCCCGCGCGGCAGGCGCAGAACTGCGAGTTCTGCGGCTCGGCCCAGCTCGTGCCGTACGAGGAGGCGAAGGAGGCGTTCCGGCCGGAGAGCGTGCTGCCGTTCCGCGTGACGGAATCGTCCGCCCGCGACGCGATCCGCGCGTGGTACGGGAAGCTCTGGCTCGCGCCGAACGCGCTCAAGCGCCGGGCGCTGACCGACACGGTCCGCGGCGTCTACCTGCCGTACTGGACGTTCGATGCGCGGGTCGACGCCGCGTGGACCGCCGAGGCGGGCCACTACTACTACACGACGGAAACCTACGTCGAGAACGGCCAGGCGCGGACGCGCCAGGTGCAGCACGTGCGCTGGGAGCCGGCGGCGGGAAGGCTCTCGCATTTCTTCGACGACGACCTCGTCTGCGCGTCGGTCGGCGTCCATCCGGAGCTCCTGCGCGGGATCGAGCCCTTCCCGACGAAGGACCTCAAGCCCTACGACCCGGGCTTCGTCGCCGGGTGGGTGGTCGAGCGCTACCAGATCGACCTCGTCGCCGCCGCGCAGCGCGCGCGCGACGCGATGGACGCGAAGGTGCAGAGGCTCTGCGCACAGCAGGTGCCGGGCGACACCTTCCGCAACCTCCAGGTCCGCTCGGACTACTCGGCGCAGACGTTCAAGCACATCCTCGCGCCGGTGTGGCTTCTCACCTACACCTACGGCGCGCGGGCGTTCCAGTGCGCGATGAACGGTTGCACGGGCGCGCTTCGCGGGGAATATCCGAAGAGCCCGTGGAAGGTCGCTCTGCTCGTGCTCGCGATCCTCGTCGTCGTCGTGATCGCGCTTTCGCTTGGCGGGAAGGGTTGACGCGCCCTGTCGAGCCGCGCGGGGCGGCGCTGCCCCGGCGTGCTACTCTCACGGATCGAAATCGCGACGGAGGATCGATGCACGCGGCGGTCGTGACCGGAGTCTCGCGCGGACTGGGCGAAGCGCTTGCCGCCGAGATGCTCGCGCGCGGCCTCACGGTCGTCGGGATCGGCCGGACGGCGAGCGCCCGCAACCGCGATCCGCGGTTCCGGCACGTCGTGTGCGACCTCGCGCACGCCGGCCGCGCGGCGGCCGCGGTACTGCCCGCCCTGCGCGAGCTCGCCGCCGAAAAGCCATCGGCGGTCACGCTGATCAACAACGCTGCCGTCGCGACACCGCTCGGCCGGGTCGGACGCCTCGACGCGGCCGAGGTCGAGTCGGCGCTCGCAACCAACATAGCGGCGCCGCTGGTCCTGACGGATCTGTTCCTGCGCGCCTTCGTCGAGCCGCTGCCGCGGCGGATCATCAACGTGTCGTCGGGTGCCGCGCAGACGGCGATCGCCGGCAGCGCGGTCTATTGCATGTCCAAGGCGGCGCTCGAAATGCTGACGCGCGCCGTCGTCGCCGACGGCGCGCCGTCGGTCGAGTGCGTCTCGCTGCGTCCCGGCATCTTCGAGACCGGCATGCAGCAGTACATGCGCAGCCGCGATCCGGCCGAGTTTCCGAGCGTTGCGCTGTTCCGCGGCTTCAAGGAGCAGGGCATGCTGAAGGAGCCCGCCGACGTCGCGCGCGCGATCGTCGAGCGGCTCGTGCTGGGCCCCGTAGAGAATGGACGCCTCTATGTGCACACGGATCTGCATGCCTAAGACCGTCGCGCTCGCGCTCTTCGGGGCGCTCGCGCTCTTCGCGGCGCTCGCCGGGCCGGCGCGCGCGGATTACCCCGACCGGCCCGTCCGCCTCGTCGTGCCGTTCCCGGCGGGCGGCGGCGCGGACAACCTCGCGCGGATGATCATGCCGCACGTGGCGCAGGCTCTCGGCGCGCCGATCGTGATCGACAACAAGCCCGGCGCCGGCGGCAACGTCGGGGCCGAGCTCGTCGCGCACGCGGCGCCCGACGGGTACACGCTGCTCTACGGCACGAACGGCACGCACGCGATCAATCCGGCGCTCTACGGCAACCTGCGCTTCGACCCCGTCGCCGATTTCGCGCCCGTCTCGCGAATGACGCTGATCGCGGCGATGCTGATCGTCAACAACGAAGTGCCCGCCAAATCGGTCGCGGAGCTGATCGCCTACGCGAAAGCGAACCCGGGCAAGGTGAACTTCGCGTCGGCGGGCAACGGGACGACCTCGCACCTCGCGGGCGTGATGTTCCGCGGCATGGCCGGGATCGACATCGTGCACGTGCCCTACCGCGGCGGCGGCGCGGCCGCGCTCGATCTCGTCGGCGGCCAGGTGCAGATGATGCTCGACGTGATGCCGAACGCGTATCCCCTCGCGAAGGGTGGCAAGGTCCGCGGCCTCGCCGTCACGACGGCGCGACGCTTTCCCGGCGCGCCCGACATCCCCACGATCGCGGAGTCGGGCCTTCCGGGCTTCGAC
>DASQBO010000482.1:0-2988 GCA_035635175.1 Casimicrobiaceae bacterium
GGGCAAGACGACGATCGCGCGGATCCTCGCGAAGAGCCTGAACTGCCTGACGAACGGCGTGTCGCCCGAGCCCTGCGGGACCTGTGCCGCGTGCATGGACATCGACGCCGGCCGCTTCGTCGACCTGCTCGAGCTCGACGCGGCGTCGAACACCGGCGTCGACAACATGCGCGAGATCCTCGACAACGCGCGCTACGCG
Source organism: Casimicrobiaceae bacterium (assembly GCA_035635175.1). Lineage (GTDB taxonomy): Bacteria > Pseudomonadota > Gammaproteobacteria > Burkholderiales > Casimicrobiaceae > CAIWHR01. Next base: position 200 of record DASQBO010000482.1, read on the forward strand.
CCCACGGTGGGCCGCTACAAGGTCTACCTGATCGACGAAGTGCACATGCTCTCGAAGCCGGCGTTCAACTCGATGCTGAAGACGCTGGAGGAACCGCCGGAGCACGTGAAGTTCGTGCTCGCGACCACGGACCCGCAGAAGATTCCGGTCACGGTTCTGTCGCGCTGCCTGCAGTTCAATCTGAAGCCGCTGCCGCCGTCGGTCATCGGGGAGCGTGTCAGGACGATCCTCGAGGCCGAGGGCATTCCGTCGGACCCGGACGCCCGCGCGCTGATCGCGAAGGCCGCGCGCGGCTCGATGCGCGACGCGCTGTCGCTGCTCGACCAGGCAATCGCTTTCGGCGGCGGCGAAGTGCGCGAGGCGACGGTGCGCGCGATGCTCGGCACCGTCGACCGCGATTACGTCTACCGAATCGCCGATGCGCTGGCCGCCGGCGACGGCGCCGCGCTCATCGCGGAGGCCGACGCGATGACGGCGCGCGGGTTCGCGTTCGCCGCGGCGCTCGACGAGCTTGCCTCGCTCTACCACAGGATCGCGCTCGTGCAGGCAGTTCCCGAATCGGCGGCGACGATGGACGATGGCGAGCGCGTGGCCGCGTACGCCGCGTCGCTGCCGGCGGAGAGCGTCCAGCTCGCCTACCAGATCTGCGTCCAGGGCCGAACGGATCTGCCGCTCGCGCCGGACGAGGCGACCGGATTTTCGATGACCCTCCTGCGGCTCCTCGCGTTCGAGCCGGGCGGCACGCTGCCCGCCCCGACGGCCGTCCCGCCGAAACCCGCGGTCGCCACGCCCGCGCGCAGCCCGACCGGCGCTGCGTCCTCCGCCGCGGGCGCGGTGCCTCGTGCGAGCGCCGGCGACGCCCTCGAAGCGCCACCCGCCGCCGCGATGCCCGCCGATCCCGCGGAATGGCCCGCGTTCGTCGCGTCGCTCAAGCTGCCGCCGATCGCCGCGCAGCTCGCCGCGCAGACGGAGCTCAAGTCGGTCGTCGGCAATGCGGTCACGCTCGCGCTGCCGGCCGCGCACCGGCACCTGACCGACAGGGCTTACTCCGACAAGCTCAAGACGGCGCTCGACCAGGCCACCGGCCGCAAGTGGCTGCTGGCGTTCGAGGTGGGCGGCGCGGCGGAATCCTCGCTCGCGGCGCAGGAGAAGCGCGCGCGCGCCGAACAGCAGGCGAAGACCGAGGAGGCGTTCCGGAGCGAGCCGTTCGTCCGCGACGTCCTTGAGCGATTCGACGCGAAGATCAAGCCCGATTCGATCAAGCCCGTGGCCTGACGCGGCCACCATTCGACCAGGAAGGTGCCCCCAATGATGAAGAATCAGCTCGCCGGGCTCATGAAGCAGGCGCAGCAGATGCAGGACAACCTCAAGAAGGCGCAGGAGGAGCTCGCCCGGATGGAAGTGGAGGGCAGCGCCGGCGCCGGACTCGTCAAGGTCGTGATGACGTGCAAGCACGACGTGAAGCGCGTGACGATCGATCCGTCGCTCGTCGGCGAGGACAAGGAGATGCTCGAGGACCTGGTGGCCGCCGCCGTCAACGACGCGGTGCGCCGCGTCGAGATCGCCACGCAGGCGAAGATGGCGGGCCTGACGATGGGCATGCCGATGCCGCCGGGGTTCAAGCCTCCGTTCTGAGCGCAAAGCTGCTGCGGGCGCCGTCTGCTTCGTCGTGTCTTCGCTCGGCGCTCGCCGTACCTCTCATGTACTGTCTCGCGCCTCGTTGCGGGCCCCCTCGCACCCGGAGCTCCTCGCTACGCTTTGCGCGGCGCGCGTGTAGCCGCCACTTGGGACCGACGCAATGAGCGACCGCCTGCCGCCCGCCGACGCGTCGACCGGTCTCGACGCGCTCGCCCGCGCGCTGCGCTGCCTGCCGGGGGTCGGACCCAAGGCGGCGCAGCGGATGGCGCTGCACCTGCTCCAGCACGACCGAGACGGCGCGCTGCGGCTTGCCGCGGCGCTGACGCACGCCGCCGCGAACGTCCGCCACTGCGAGCGCTGCAACACGTTCACCGAGGACACGCTTTGCGCGCTCTGCCGCTCGGGCAAGCGCGACCCGGCGCTGCTGTGCGTCGTCGAGACGCCGACCGATCTCCTGATGGTCGAGAACACCCAGGCGTACTCGGGCCTCTATTTCGTGCTGATGGGGCGGCTCTCCCCGCTCGACGGCATCGGACCCAAGGAGATCCGGCTCGAGCGCCTGCTCAAGCGCGCGACCGACGGCGTCGTGAAGGAGGTGGTGCTCGCCACCAACTTCACCAACGAGGGCGAGGCGACCGCGCACTACATCGGGGAGCTGCTTGCGAGCCGGGGGCTCAAGGTGACGCGGCTCGCCCGCGGCGTGCCGGTCGGCGGCGAGCTCGAGTACGTCGACGCAGGAACGCTCGCCGAGGCGCTGCGCGAACGGCGGTCGGTCAATACGTAGGAAGCGCGCCGGCTCTACCGGCCGCTCAATCGACTAGGGGCGCGTCCATTCGTCTGCGCTCGCGCCGGTCAGGGCGCGGACGCGGGCGTCATCCGCCGCGAGCTCCTGTGCAGCTCCGGAGTAGACGATGTTGCCGTCGTCCAGAACGAACGCGCGATCGGCAATCTCGAGGCTCATGCGGGCGTTCTGCTCGACCAGCAGGATGGAAAGCCCCTCCGTGCGCATTCGCGACACGATGCGAAAGACCTCCCGCACGATCAGCGGCGCGAGGCCCTGCGACGGCTCGTCGAGAATGAGCAGCCTGGGATTCAGAAGCAGCGCGCGCGCGATGGAGAGCATCTCCTGTTCGCCGCCAGAAAGCTGGCGC
>DASQBO010000483.1:0-3438 GCA_035635175.1 Casimicrobiaceae bacterium
CGAGATCAACCCCGCCGACATCCGCGTCGACACGTTCCGCGCGTCGGGCGCCGGCGGCCAGCACATCAACAAGACCGACTCGGCCGTGCGCATCACGCACCTGCCGACCAACATCGTGGTCCAGTGCCAGAACGATCGCTCGCAACACCGGAACCGCGCCGAGGCGATGGCGATGCTGCGCTCGAAGCTCTACGAGCTCGAGCTGCGCAAGCGCCGCGAGGAGCAGCAGAAGCTCGAGGACAGCAAGACCGACATCGGCTGGGGCCACCAGATCAGGAGCTACGTGCTCGACCAGTCGCGGATCAAGGACCTGCGGACGAACCACGAGGTCGGCAACACGCAGGCGGTGCTCGACGGCGGTCTCGACGACTTCATCGCGGCGAGCCTGAAGCAGGGAGTGTGACCGTGTCCGAACAGAAGCGCGAACCGGCACCGGCCGCGCAGGTGGCCGTCGACGAGAACCAGATCATCGCGGAGCGCCGCGCGAAGCTCGCCGCGCTCCGCGCCAAGGGCCCGGCGTACCCGAACGACTTCCGCCGCGATGCGCTCGCCGCCGACCTGCACGCGCGCTACGGCGCGAAGGCGAACGACGAGCTCGAGTCGCTCGGCATCGCGGTGACGGTCGCGGGCCGGATGATGCTGAAGCGGGTGATGGGCAAGGCCTGCTTCGCGACGCTGCAGGACATGTCGGGCCGGATCCAGCTCTACGTCACCCTCGACGCGGTCGGCGCCGAAGCGCTCGACGCGTTCAAGCACTGGGACCTGGGCGACATCGTCGGGGCCGCGGGGACGCTCTTCAGGACGAAGACCGGCGAGCTCACCGTCAAGGCGCAGTCGATCCGGCTCCTGTCGAAGGCCATCCGGCCGCTCCCCGAGAAGTTCCACGGGCTGACCGACCAGGAGCAGCGGTACCGGCAGCGCTACGTCGACCTCGTCACCAACGACGAGGCGCGGCGGACGTTCGTCGCGCGCTCGCGGATCGTGCAGGCGATCCGCGAGTTCTTCGTCGGGCGCGGCTACCTCGAGGTCGAGACGCCGATGATGCACCCGATTCCCGGCGGCGCCGCCGCGCGGCCGTTCGTCACGCACCACAACGCGCTCGACATGAAGCTGTTCCTGCGCATCGCGCCCGAGCTCTATCTCAAGAAGCTCGTCGTCGGCGGGCTCGAGAAGGTGTTCGAGATCAATCGCAACTTCCGCAACGAGGGCATCTCGACCCGGCACAACCCCGAATTCACGATGCTCGAGTTCTACGAGGCCTACCAGGACTACCGCTACCTGATGGACCTGACGGAAGCGCTCTTCCGCGAGGTGGCGCAGAAGGTCGTCGGCGCGACGACCGTGACCTACCAGGACGTCGCGATCGACCTCGGCCGACCGTTCGACCGGCTGACGATGGCCGAGGCGATTCACAAGTACAACCCGCACTATCCGCTCGCGGAGCTGTCGAACGCGAAGTATCTCCGCACCGCGCTCGCGCCGTTCGACGTGGAGGTGTTCGCGACCGACGGCCTGGGCGTGCTGCAGCTCAAGCTCTTCGAGGCGACGACGGAAGCGAAGCTCGTCCAGCCGACGTTCATCGTCGCGTATCCGGCCGACGTCTCCCCGCTCGCGCGGGCGAGCGACGCCGATCCTGCCATCACCGACCGCTTCGAGCTCTTCGTCACGGGCCGCGAGCTCGCGAACGGCTTCTCCGAGCTCAACGATCCCGAAGACCAGGCGGCGCGCTTCCGCGCCCAGGTCGAGGCGCGCGAGGCGGGCGACGAGGAGGCGATGTTCTACGACGCCGACTACATCCGCGCGATGGAATACGGGCTGCCGCCGACGGCGGGCGAGGGCGTCGGCATCGATCGGTTGGTGATGCTCCTGACCGACAGCCCGTCGATCCGCGACGTCATCCTGTTCCCGCAATTGAAGGCGGAAGGCTGACCGGAGGCCCGCGATGGCGATGGATTTCCGCAGCGACACCGTGACGCGGCCGACCGCGGCGATGCGCGCGGCGATGGCCGCGGCGGACGTCGGCGACGACGTCTTCGGCGACGACCCGAACGTCAACGCCCTGCAGGAGGAGGTCGCGGCGCTGCTCGGCTTCGAGGCGGCGCTGTTCGTGCCGTCGGGCACGCAGTCGAACCTGATCGGCGTGATGACGCACTGCGCGCGCGGCGACGAGGTGATCGTCGGCCAGGAGGCGCACACCTACCGCTACGAAGCGGGGGGCGGCGCGGTGCTCGGCAGCATCCAGCCGCAGCCGCTCGACAACGCGGCCGACGGCACGATTCCGCTCGCCCGAATCGAGGCGGCGATCAAGCCCGACGACTCGCACTTCGCGAAGACGCGCCTGATCTCGCTCGAGGACACGATCGGCGGCAAGGTGCTGCCCGCGGGCTACACGGCGACGGTGCGCGCACTCGCCGACCGCCGCGGGCTCGCGCTGCACCTCGACGGCGCGCGGCTGTGGAACGCGGCGGTCAAGCGCGGCGTCGAGCCCCGGACGATTGCGCACGGATTCGACTCGGTTTCGGTGTGTCTGTCGAAAGGGCTCGGCGCGCCCGTCGGCTCCGTGCTCTGCGGGCGGCGCGATTACGTCAAGGCCGCGCACCGCTGGCGGAAGATGCTGGGCGGCGGCATGCGGCAGGCGGGGATTCTCGCGGCGGCGGGCCGCCACGCGATCCGGCACCACGTCGCGCGCCTCGCCGAGGACCACGACAACGCAGCCCGGCTCGCCGCGGGGCTCGCGAAGCATCCCCCGCTCGACGTCGCTCCGCCGCAGACCAACATGGTGTTCGTCGCGGTGCGCGACGGGAGCGCCGACGGCTTCGCCGCGCATCTCGCGGCGAACGGCGTGCAGATCACGGGCACTGCGCACCAGCGCTGGGTGACGCACCTCGACGTCGGACGCGAGGACGTCGACCGCGCGATCGCCGTGGTCGACGCGTTCTTCGCCGGCCGGCGCTGACGCCCCCTTCGCACTCCGGCTCCGCCGGTGCCCGCCGGTTAATCCAGGTCAACCGGCGCCCCCTCTTGTGCGGCGTAGAATCGCCTGCAACTAACATCGGACCTGCGCCGCGGGGATGGGGCCCGCGGCGCAAAGATCTATGTCCAACCGGACGATCGACCTCCAGCTCACCGGGATGACCTGCGCCGCGTGCGCGGCCCGGATCGAGAAGGTGCTGAACCGGGCGCCCGGTGTCAGCGCGGCTGTCAATTTCGCCACCGAGACCGCGCACGTCGAGTACGAGGCGGACAAGGCGACGCCGCAGTCGCTGATCGAGACGGTCCGCAAGGCCGGCTACGACGCGGCGCCTGCGGTCGATCCGTTCACGCAGCCGGACCACGAGGCGCGCGTCGAGGCGCGCCGCTATCGCAAAGACCTCGCGAACTTCGCGCTCGCTGCGGTGCTGACCGCGCCGCTCGTCGCGCAGATGTTGTTCATGGTCG
>DASQBO010000484.1:0-11965 GCA_035635175.1 Casimicrobiaceae bacterium
AGTGTGCGAGCAGCGCCGCGAGGCCGAGCCCCGCGGCGATTCCCGCGATCGGGCCGAGCCAGCGCGAGCCGCCGGCGGGCGGCGCGGGCGCGGGTGCGGCGGGCTTCGCGGCGCTCGTTCCGGGCTGCGCGGGCATCACAGGATTCGCCGCGGGGCCGGTCGACGCCGGCGGCGGCGCGAGCATCGGCTCGACGCGCGGCCGTGCCTTCGTGGCGTCGTCCGCAGGGATGCCTGCCGCCGCGGGCGCACGGCGTGCGGTGAGCGTCCGGAAGAGCAGCACCGCGCCGAAGGCCACGAGCGCGAGCAGGAGCACGCTCCCGAAGCCCTCCGGCAGGCCGAAGTGTGCGAGCAGCGCCGCGAGGCCGAGCCCCGCGGCGATTCCCGCGATCGGGCCGAGCCAGCGCGAGCCGCCGGCGGGCGGCGCGGCTGCGGGCGCGGCGGGCTTCGCGGCGCTCGATCCAGGCTGCGCGGGCATCACCGGGTTCGCGGCGGGTCCCGGCGACGAGACCGAGGGCGCGGCGCTCTGCCGCTGCGCGCCGAAGCTGCGGCCGCCGCCCAGACGCTTCGCGTCGGCGTCGCCCGCGGCGACGACCACGATCAGCGCCGCGACGGCGAGCGCCAGGATGGGAAATCGCATCACGCCTTCTCCTCTGGTTTCAGTGCGCGTAGCCGAGGTGCAGCGCGACGACGCCCGCAGCGAGGTTGTGCACCTCGACGCGGTCGAAGCCGGCAGCGGCCATCATCGATTTGAGCGCCGCCTGGTCGGGATGCATCCGGATCGACTCGGCGAGATAACGGTAGCTCGCGTCGTCGCCGGCGACGAGCTTGCCGATCCGCGGGATCACGTTGAAGCTGTACCAGTCGTACGCGGGCGCGAGCGGCGCCCACACGCGCGAGAACTCGAGCACCGCCGCGACGCCGCCGGGCCGCAGCACGCGGCGCATCTCGGCCAGCGCCGCCTCCTTGTGCGTCACGTTGCGCAGGCCGAACGCGATGCTCACGCAGTCGAACGTCGCCGGCCCGAAGGGCAGCTTCTCGGCGTCGCACTGCACCGTCGCGAGCGCGCGGCCCGCGTTCAAGAGCTTGTCGCGGCCCGCCGCGAGCATCGCGCCGTTGATGTCGGTCAGCACCACCGTGCCCGCCGCGCCGACGCGATCCGCGAACAGCCGCGCGAGATCGCCGGTGCCGCCGGCCAGGTCGAGCACGCGCATCCCCGCGCGGACGCCGGTCGCCTCGACGGCGAAGCGCTTCCACCACCGATGGAGGCCCGCCGACATGAGGTCGTTCATGAGGTCGTACTTGCCCGCGACGGAGTCGAACACGCCGCGCACGCGGCGCGCCTTGTCCTGCGGGGCGACCTGCTCGTAGCCGAAGTGGGTCTTCTCGCTCATCGCCGCCGCGTCACTTCGCGTCGCGGCTCGCGCCCGCGGCGTCCATCCGCTCGAGGTAGCGCTGCCAGAGCTCGTCCTGCCGGAGCCCGAGCTCGTAGAGGTAATCCCACGAGTAGATCCCGGTGTCGTGGCCGTCGGAGAACGTGGGGCGGATCGCGTAGTGGCCGACCGGCTCGAGCTCCTTGATCGCGACGTCGCGCTTGCCGACCTGCAGGATCTCCTGCCCGGGACCGTGTCCGCGGACCTCGGCGGACGGGGAATGGACGCGCAGGAACTCGTAGGGGAAGCGGAACGCGCGCCCGTCGGCGAACGCGATCTCGAGCACGCGCGACGCCTGGTGGAGCTTGATCTCGGTGGGGGCGGGGGTCGAGGCGTCGAGGCCGGACATCGGGCGCGCGGAAGGCAGCGGGTCGCGGGCCGACTAGCCTAGCACAACGGCGACGGCACGCACGGCGCCAGCGGTCGCAAACGCGCGCTGGAGCCTCGCAAAATATCGGCGAGCGGCCCGAAAGCGCGAAGGCCCGAAGCGAGCCCCGCGATAGTACAAGGAGGTGCAGCGAGGGGCGAGCGAGGACACGAAAGCCCTGTTCAGTGAAGGCTAACGTGAGCGAAGCGAACGTCAAGCGAAGCGGCGGGAACTACGAAGCTATCGGGCCGTGCAGCCCATTTTGCGAGGCGGACTCCGCGCAGCCAGAGCTGATCGCCGCGTCGATCGGTCGCCGCCTGCGGCGACTCGCGATGGCTCCGATCCCCTGCGCGCTTCGCGCTCGGGGTCCCTCTCCGCCGCTCGCGCCGCCTAGACGGGCCCTTGCTGGCCTTCCGGCACCATGTCGAGGTTCCCGATGCCCGCGAAGACGTTGCGGTTCTTCGCTTCCTTGCCGTGCAGCTTGATCTCGAGCCGCAGGTCGTTGAGCGAATCGGCGTTGCGCAGCGCGTCCTCGTAGCTGATGAGGCCCGCCTCGTAGAGGTCGAACAGCGACTGGTCGAAGGTCTGCATGCCGAGCTCGCGCGACTTCTTCATGATGTCCTTGATCCCGGACACGTCGCCCTTGAAGATCAGGTCCGAGACGAGCGGCGAGTTCAGCATCACCTCGACCGCCGGCACGCGGCCGCGGCCGTCGCGGCGCGGGATCAGCCGCTGCGCGACGAACGCGCGGACGTTGAGCGAGAGGTCCATGAGGAGCTGGGCGCGCCGCTCCTCGGGGAAGAAGTTGATGATCCGGTCGAGGCCCTGGTTCGTGCTGTTCGCGTGGAGCGTCGCGAGCAGGAGGTGGCCGGTCTCGGCGAACGCGACCGCGTAGTCCATCGTCTGCCGCTCGCGGACTTCGCCGATCAGGATGACGTCCGGCGCCTGCCGCATCGAGTTCCGGAGCGCAATGTCCCAGTTGTCGGTGTCGACGCCGACCTCGCGCTGCGTGACGATGCAGTTCCGGTGCTCGTGGACGAACTCGATCGGGTCCTCGATCGTGATGATGTGGCCGTAGCTGTTCTCGTTGCGGTAGCCGAGCAGCGCGGCCATCGACGTCGACTTGCCGCAGCCGGTCGCGCCGATGAACAGCATGATGCCGCGCTTCGACATGATGATGTCCTTCAGCACCGGCGGCAGCCCGAGGTCCTCGAACTTCGGGATGTCGGTCATGATCGTGCGGAGCACCATCCCGACGCGGCTCTGCTGGACGAAGGCGTTGACGCGGAAGCGGCCGACTCCGGGCGGCGCGATCGCGAAGTTGCACTCCTTCGACGACTCGAACTCGGCCGCCTGCTTGTCGTTCATCACGCTCCGGACGAGCTCGATCGTGTGCTGCGACGTCAGCGCGGTCTTCGACACCGGCTGGATCTTGCCGTCGACCTTGAGCGCGGGCGGGAAGCCGGCGGTGATGAAGAGGTCCGACCCCTTCTGCTTGACGAGCAGCTCGAGCAACTCGTGGATGAACTTGGTGGCGCGTTCGCGTTCCATGCGGACTCCCTCGCTGGGCGCGCGCGGGGGCGGCGCGCGGCCGGGCGGCGCTAGCCGCCGAACAGCTCCTTGTTGACGGCGCGGTTGCGGGCCTCGGCCAGGTTGACCTGGTTGCGGCGGACGAGCTCGACCAGGCACTGGTCGAGCGTCTGCATCCCGGCCGCCTGGCTCGTCTGGATCGCCGAGTACATCTGCGCGACCTTGTTCTCGCGGATCAGGTTCCGGATCGCCGGCGTCCCGATCATGATCTCGTGCGCGGCCATCCGGCCCTGTCCGTCCTTGGTCTTGAGCAGCGTCTGCGAGATCACCGCGACGAGCGATTCCGACAGCATCGCGCGGACCATGTCCTTTTCCGCCGCCGGGAAGACGTCGATGATCCGGTCGATCGTCTTCGCGGCCGAGCTCGTGTGCAGCGTCGCGAACACGAGGTGGCCCGTCTCGGCGGCGGTCAGCGCGAGGCGGATCGTCTCGAGGTCGCGCATCTCACCGACGAGGATGTAGTCCGGGTCTTCCCGCAGCGCGCTGCGGAGCGCGTTCGGGAAGGACAGCGTGTGCGGACCGAGCTCGCGCTGGTTGATCAGGCACTTCTTCGACTCGTGCATGAACTCGATCGGGTCCTCGATCGTGAGGATGTGCCCGTACATCTCCTCGTTCACGTGGTTGACCATCGCGGCGAGCGTGGTCGACTTGCCGGAGCCCGTGGGCCCGGTGACGAGGATGAGTCCGCGCGGCCGGTTGGTGAGGTCGGCGAAGACCCGCGGCGCGTTCAGCTCCTCGAGCGAGAGCACCTTCGAGGGGATCGTCCGGAACGCCGCGGCCGCGCCGCGCATCTGGACGAACGCGTTGACGCGAAAGCGCGCGAGGTTGGGGACCGCGAAGCTGAAGTCGCACTCGAGGTTCTCCTCGTAGGCTTTCCGCTGCGCGTCGCTCATGATGTCGTACACCATGGCGTGGACGTCCTCGTGCTCCATCGGCGGCAGGTTGATCCGCCGGATGTCGCCGTGGACGCGGATCATCGGCGGCAGGCCGGCCGACAGGTGCAGGTCCGACGCCTTGTTTTTCACGGCGAAGGCGAGCAGCTCGGTGATGTCCATTTATACTTTCCACCCCGAAACGCTGGATTGCGGCGCAACACGGGTCCGCATGCAATTCGCGTACCAGCGGCGACACTCTCATGCCGGCGTCATTTGATTATGTTCCAGTACGAGAAGGCGTGGCAAGCCGTAGGGGCCCGTATCGACAAGGCCTTGCATGCGGCCGGCCGGCCGCCGGGGAGCGTTCGGCTCCTCGCCGTCAGCAAGACATTTCCGCCGTCCGCCGTCAGGGCGGCGTACGGGCTCGGCCAGCGTGCGTTCGGGGAGAACTACGTCCAGGAGGCGGTCGCCAAGATGGACGCGCTCGCGGACCTCGAGGGGATCGAATGGCACCTGATCGGCCCCCTCCAGAGCAACAAGACCGGCCCCGCCGCGGAACGGTTCGACTGGGTCCACACGATCGACCGGATGCGTATCGCGGAGCGGCTCGCCGCCGCGCGACCGGCTGCGATGCCGTCGCTCAACGTCTGCGTCCAGGTCAACATCAGCGGCGAAGCGACGAAGAGCGGGGTCGCCCCGGACGAAGCGGTCGCGCTCGCACGCGAGGTGGCGACGCTGCCGCGGCTCGCGCTGCGCGGATTGATGGGGATCGCGGCCCCGACGCCGGTGATGGCGACGCGGCACGCGCAGTACCGGATCCTGCGCTTCCTGTTCGACGGCTGCCGCGACGCGGGGCTCGCGCTCGACACGCTGTCGATGGGCATGTCGGACGACATCGAGGCGGCGATCGCGGAAGGCGCGACGATCGTCCGCGTCGGCACGGCGCTCTTCGGGGCGCGCGGATGAGCGCCGCGTGAGCGTCACGGCATTCATCGGCGGCGGCAACATGGCGAGCGCACTCGCCGGGGGGATGCTCGCGCGCGGCGCCCGCGCGGAGGCGCTCCGCGTCGTCGAGCCGCTGCCGGCGCAGCGTGCGAAGCTCGCGGCGCGCTTTCCCGGTGTCGCTCTCTACGCCGAGGCGACGGGCGCCGCCGTCGCCGGGGCGGACGTCGTCGTGCTCGCGGTCAAGCCGCAGCAGATGTCCGCGGCTGCGCGCGCACTCGCGCCGCACCTCGGAGCGGACAGCGGCGTCGTGCTGTCGATCGCGGCGGGCATCCGGCTCGTCGATCTCGGCCGGTGGCTCGGCGGCTACCGGCAGCTCGTCCGCGCGATGCCGAACACGCCGGCCCTCGTCGGCCGCGGGATCAGCGGCGCGTTCGCGGCGCCGGGCGTCGACGCCCGGGCGCGGGACCGCTGCGCGGCGGTGCTGGAGGCGGGGGGCAAGATCGTCTGGGTCGGCGACGAGGCGATGCTCGACGCGGTGACCGGCGTTTCCGGCAGCGGCCCCGCCTACGTGTTCTACTTCCTCGAGGCGCTCGAGACCGCCGCGCGCGAGCTCGGCTTCTCCGCCGCGGATGCCCGCGCGCTTGCGTACGCGACGTTCGACGGCGCGGTCGCGCTCGCGCAGGCAAGCGCGGAGGATCCCGCGGCGCTGCGCGCGCAGGTGACCTCGAAGGGCGGAACCACGGAGCGCGCCATCGCTGCGCTGGAAGACGGCGACGTGCGTGCCAGAATCGTCGCAGCGGTGAAGGCCGCCGCGGCGCGCGCGCGCGAGCTCGGCGACGAGCTCGGGCGGAACGGATAGGAAGGGGACGGGACGATGGACCAGGCGCTCCTCCTCGTGCTCAACACCGCGTTCGGGCTCTTCACGTACGCGTTCCTGCTGCGCTTCATGATGCAGTGGCAGCGCGCGCCGTTCCGCAATCCCGCAGGGCAGGCGCTGACGGCGCTCACCGACTGGGCGGTGAAGCCGCTGCGCCGCGTGCTGCCGGGCTTCAGGGGCCAGGACACCTCGACCCTCGTGCTCGCGTGGCTCGCGCAGTACCTGTGGCTGCTCGCGACGAGCGTCGTCGTCAACCGCACGGTTCCCGGCGGCGCCGTCGCGCTCGCGCTCGCGCTGATCGCCCCGCTCGAGCTCGTCAAGGCGGCGCTGTGGATCCTGATCGTGACCGTGATCGTCCAGGCGGTGCTGTCGTGGTTCGCTCCCGACGGCCCGCTCGCGGGCCTGCTCAACGCGATGACGTTCCGCTTCCTCGCGCCGATCCGCCGTGTGGTGCCTCCGGTCGGCGGAACGCTGGATCTCTCGCCGCTGATCCTGATCGTGGCGCTCCAGATCGTGCTGATGCTGCCGCTTCCCTGGCTCGAGGGCGCGGTGCTCTCGTTCTTCCGCGGCCCGTGACGAGCGCGGCGTGGCGCCGCGACGAGGGCGGCGCGCTCGTCCTCGCGCTGCACGTGCAGCCCGGCGCGAAGCGCACCGAGGCGGCCGGCGCGCACGGCGAAGGCCCGCAGGCGAGGCTCAGGATCCGGCTCGCGGCGCCGCCCGTCGAGGGCAAGGCGAACGCGGAGCTCCTGCGCTTCCTCGCCGCGGCGTTCGGCGTACCGCGCTCGCGGGTGACGCTCGTCCGCGGCGAGCGCTCGCCGGACAAGACCGTCCGTATCGATGGGCCGGCGCGCCGGCCGGACTGGTGCATCTAGCGCCGCCCGGACCGCAGATCAGCCGGACGGCCGGGCCGACGCCTCCGCCCGCGGGGCGTGCAGGAAGAACACGGCCGCCTGCCAGGCGACGAAGACGCCGATCAAGCCGAGCATCGTGGCGCTGATGGGGTGCGTGACGAACGTGGCGAAGCTGCCGCGGCTCAGGAGCAGCGCGCGGCGGAAGTTCTCTTCGAGCATCGGACCGAGGATGAAGCCCAGCATCAGCGGCGCGGGGTCGAGCTCCAGCCGCGTGAACACGTAGCCCAGCAGGCCGAACCCGGCCGTGACGAGCACGTCGTCGAGGCTGTTGTTGACGCTGTAGGTGCCGATGCAGCAGAAGAACAGTATCGACGGAAAGAGAACGCCGTAGGGAATCCTGAACACCGACAGCCAGTAGCGCACGAGGGGCACGTTCAGGACGACGAGGAAGCAGTTGCCGACCCACATGCTGGCGACGAGGCCCCAGAACAGCTCGGGGTGCCCCGCGATCATGTTCGGCCCGGGCTGGATGCCCTTGATGATGAAAGCGGCCATCATCAGCGCCATCACCGCGTTCTCGGGGATGCCGAGGCTCATCAGCGGAATGAAGCTCGTGCGCGCGGCCGCCTCGTCGGCGGCGGCCTGACCGGCGACGCCCTCAATCGCGCCGGAGCCGATTTCCCGCTTGTACTTGCTGACCTTCTTGTCGAGCGCGTAGGCGGCGAACTGCGCGATGACGGGTCCGCCGCCGGGCAGGATCCCCAGGAAGGAGCCGACCGCGCTGCCGCGCAAAGCGCTCGGAATGATGCGCTTGAACTCCTGCCACGTCGGGATGAGGTGAATCCTGCCGTTGAAGGGCGTGCGCTCCTCCCGGCTGTCGAGGTTCTTCGTGATCTCGGCGATCCCGAAGCAGCCGAGCGCAATGCTCACGAGCCCGATCCCGTCGGTCAGGAAAGGCAGACCCAGCGTGAAGCGCTGCATGCCGCTGTTGACGTCCGTTCCGACCTGTCCGAACAGCACGCCGACGAGGCACATCGCGAGGCCGTTGAGCAGGCTTCCCGTGGTGACGAAGCTCACGCAGATGAAGCCGAGCAGCATGAGCGCGCAGTAGTCCGCGGGCCCGAACAGGAGCGCGACCTCGCCCAGCGCCGGCGCCAGCGCCGCGAGCACGACGATGGCCACGGTGCCGCCGATGAAGCTCGAGATGCCCGCGGTGAACAGCGCCAGACCGGTCTTGCCCTTGAGCGTCAGCTGGTAGCCGTCGATGCACGCGACGATGCTGCTCGCGTGGGGGATCTTCATCGTGATCGCGCTCACGCTGTCGCCGTACTGGGCACCGTAGTAGATGCCCGCCAGCATGATGAGCGCGCCCCCGGCGGGGATCGAGTAGGTGAGCGGAAGCAGCAGGCTGATCGTGGCGAGCGGTCCGAGCCCGGGCAGGAGGCCGACGAGCGTACCGACGACGCAGCCGAGCGCGCAGAACGCGAGGTTCTGCACCGTCAGCGCGTGCTCGAAGCCGAACGCGAGGTTGTGCAGGATGTCCATCAGTACAGGGGCAGCTGCAGGCCGAACGCCTTCTCGAAGAGGAGCGCGATCACGATCAGGCCGGCCGCGACCTTGAGGTTGCGCACCGTGGAATAGGACGTTCCCGCGAGCGAGGCGCAGAACACCATGAACACGGTGCCTGCGATCATGTTGACGTGTTCCGAGAGCAGCGCGAAGCCGCACAGGCTCGCGAGGATCAGCGCGATGTTCCTCGCGTTGAAGTCGATCGGCACGCGGCGCGCGGCGCGCGAGCGCGCGACCGCGGTCGCGCCGAGCAGGAAGAGAGCGGAGCTCACGAGCAGAGGGAACAGCCCGGGCCCGGCGCGGCCGAGCCCGCCCATCGGGTAGCGCAGCGCCTGCAGCCCGAAGGCGAGCGCAATCGCCATGAGGAGAAGACCCTTCGCGAGGTTTCGGTCGTTCATGGGGCGGGTGGTGCCGATCCTTGTGGGCGATGGCCGAGGTCGGACTCGGCCCGAAGCGAGTCGGGCGCTATCTTCGCCTGTCCCGCGGCACGTTGAACAGCATGCGAGGCCGGAATTCGACGTTCGGCGCGAAGTCGCGCGGCCGCCGTCAGCTTTCCGACAGCATTCCGTAAGCTTCCTGTACGGGAAGGCGTCGCGCGAGCGATTGCGGCGACACTCGCGCGACCGCGGTGCGCGTGGCCTGCTCCGTCACACCGCGAGCGCGTTCGCGAGGTGCACGAAGTCCGCGACCGCGAGCGTCTCGCCGCGCGCGCCGGGATCGATGCCGGCGGCGACGATGGCTTCCGCAGCGCAGACGCCCGCGAGCGCGTTGCGCAGCGTCTTCCGGCGCTGGCCGAAGGCGGCGGCGACGACGCGCGCGAACAGCTCCGGATCGGCGAGGCGCGGTTTCGCTGCGCCGAGCGGGACGAGCCGCACGACGGCGGAGTCGACCTTCGGCGTCGGCTGGAACGCGCCGGGCGGCACGACGAAGAGCCGCGCGACGCGGAACGCCGCCTGCAGCATCACCGAGAGCCGGCCGTAGTCCGGCGTCGCGGGCGCGGCCGTCATCCGCGCGACGACCTCCTTCTGCAGCATGAGGTGCAGATCCGCGAGCCGGTTCTCGAACGCGGCGAGGCGGAACAGGAGCGGCGTGCTGATGTTGTAGGGCAGGTTGCCGACGACGCGCAGCCGCGGGCCGAGCGTCGCGTAATCGAAGTCGAGCGCGTCGGCGACGTGGAGCGAGAGCTTCGCCGGCGGGAATTCCGCGGCGAGGCGGGCCGCGAGATCGCGGTCGATCTCGATCGCGTGGACCCTGCCGGCGCGCTCGATCAGCGCGCCCGTGAGCGCGCCGAGCCCCGGCCCGATCTCGACGAGGTTGTCGCCCGGCCGCGGATCGATCGCGGCGACGATCCGCTCGACGTAGTGCGCATCGGCGAGGAAGTTCTGGCCGAAACGCTTCCTCGCAGTGTGGCCGCGCATGCCGAGGGCGTGCCCTCTAGCCGCGGCGGGCCGCGAGCTCGACGGCGAGGTCGACGGCCGCGAACAGGCTGCCCGGATCCGCGGTGCGCGCGCGCCCCGCGTCGGCCGCGAGGTCGAGCGCCGTGCCGTGATCAACCGACGTGCGCACGAACGGCAGCCCGAGCGTCGCGTTGACTCCGCCGCCGAACGCGGCCGCCTTGAGCGCGGGCAGCCCCTGGTCGTGGTACATCGCGACGATCGCGTCGCAGCGGCGCGCAATGTCGGGCACGAATGCGGTGTCGGCGGACAGCGGGCCCGCGACGTCGTGGCCGTCGTCGCGCGCGGCGGCGATCGCCGGCGCGATGACGTCGATCTCCTCGCGACCGAGGTGGCCGCCCTCGCCGGCGTGGGGGTTGAGCCCGCACACCGCGAGGCGGGGCCGGGCGATGCCGAAGTCGCGCGCGAGCGCGGCCGCGACGATCGCGATCGTCGCCGCGACCGCCTCGCGCGTGATCGCCGCGGGGACCGCCGAGAGCGCGAGGTGCGTCGTCACGAGCGCAACGCGGTAGCCCCCGCCGACGAGCAGCATGACGACGCGCGGCGTGCCGGTGCGCGCGGCGAGAAACTCGGTGTGGCCCGTGAACGGAAAGCCCGCGTCGACGAGGACGCTCTTCTGCACCGGGGCGGTGACGAGTGCGGTGCACGCTCCCGTCGCGCATGCGTCCGCGGCGTGCGTGAGCATGCCGACGACGGACGCCGCGTTGACGGGATCGGGTCGCCCCGGCACCACGGGCGCCGTGAGGGGCTCGTCCCAGATCTCGACCGCGCCGGAATCCGGTCCGGAGCCCGCGGCATCGAACGGCACGAAGTCGGGCGCGAGCCCGATTCGGCGGGCGCGCGAACCGATGAGCGCCTGGTTGCCGAAGACGACGATGCGCGCGGGCCACGGCCGCTCGCGGTGCCGCAGCGCGAGGCGCGCGACGAGCTCGGGGCCGATCCCCGCGGGCTCGCCGGCGGTGATCGCGATCGCGGGAACCGTCATGGCTCGAGCGGCAGGACGGTGACGTCGGCCGCGTCGCCGAAGCGCTCGATGCGCAGTCCGTCGGCGGCGTGAACCGCGAAGGTCTCGCCCGTGGCGGCGACGCGGAACTGGGCGAACCCGTCCTGCGTGCGCGCGGGCTTGCCGAAAAGCCACACCTGCTCGAGCGGTCGCTCGGCATCGATCTCGTCCGTGTGCTGGACCGCGCGCCCGAGCGGCAGCGCGAACCCCTCGCGCCCGAACACCGGAAACTGGTCGATCGGTGCGCGGTAGAGGATCACGCACCCTCCGGCGAGGCGCTCGCGCGTGTTGAGGTCGTACCACGCGCCCGGCGGCAGCGCGATCTCCACTTCGCCGCCCGCGCCGACGATCGGCGCGACGAGCAGCGCGTCGCCGCACATGAACTGCGTCTCGCAGCCGCGCGTCAGCGCATCGCGCGGGAACGCGAGCGGCATTGCGCGCATCACCGGGAGGCCTTGCTCGGTCGCGTCGGCGATGACCCGCTGCAGGTACGGCAGCAGCCGGTAACGGAAGGTCAGCCACTTGCGCGCGATCGCCTCGGCCTCCGGGCCGAACGCCCACGGCTCGCGCTCGCCCAGGCCGTGCAGGCCCAGATGCGAGCTGAACACCGCCGCCTGGAGCCACCGCACGAAGAGCTCCGGCGTCGGCGGTGCCGAGCCGTAGAAGCCGCCGATGGCGGTCGCGTGGTACGGCGCGCCGCTCATGCCCCACGAGAGGCCGCCGCGGATTGACGCGGCGAGGCCCTCCCAGTCGCACTGCGGATCGCCGCCCCACTGGATCGGATGACGCTGGCTGCCGGTCCAGCCCGCGCGGCCCCACACCATGGGCGGACCGTTCTCCGGGCGCTCGAAGCGCCCCGTCGCCTCGAACACGCACTGGTTGTAGAGCAGCGGATAGACGTTGTGCAGGCGCCGGCCGCGGTCGCCGTTGAAGGCCACCGCGTCGTCGGGCACGTGCTCGCCGAAGTCGGTCTTGATGACGTCGACGCCTTGCGCGAAGAGCTT